>JAFDFV010000461.1 GCA_019309665.1 Deltaproteobacteria bacterium
TGTGTGCGCATTCAATCCGGAGATAAACTCAGTGATGAAGATCGTAATGCCGTTCTGAGCATAGCAGGGAAGGCCGTTGAAAAAATGAAGTCAGACAATGCAAACGATTGAGCATCTGAAACGCAAAATTAAGAGCATGGACGAAATACATGGCAAAAGCCAAAAAGAACAACAACACCGAAGAAGCGATTGAAAAACAGCTTTGGAAAGCAGCCGATAAGCTCAGGAAGAATATTGATGCCGCGGAATACAAGCACATTATTCTGGGATTGATATTCCTGAAGTATATTTCTGATGCTTTTGAAGAATTATTCAGCAAACTAAAAACAGGTGAAGGCGAATATGCCGGGGCTGACCCGGAAGACAAGGACGAATACAAGGCGGAGAATGTCTTTTTTGTGCCGGAAATTGCCCGCTGGTCTTATCTGCAATCCAAAGCCAAATTGCCGGAAATCGGCAAAAAAGTTGACCATGCTATGGATGCCATTGAAAAGGACAATCCTTCGCTTCGGAATGTGTTGCCAAAAGTCTATGCCAGGGGCAACCTCGACCCCACCAATCTTGGCGGTTTGATTGACCTTGTAGGAAACATTGCTCTGGGTGATGCAAAAGCCCGAAGCGCCGATGTACTGGGTCATGTGTTTGAATATTTCCTCGGTGAGTTTGCTTTGGCAGAAGGCAAAAAAGGCGGCCAGTTCTATACCCCGCGAAGCGTCGTTGAATTGCTGGTGGAAATGCTGGAGCCATACAAAGGCAGGGTGCTTGACCCTTGTTGTGGTTCCGGTGGCATGTTTGTGCAGTCGGAAAAGTTTGTGGCCGACCATCAGGGCAGGGTGAATGATATTTCCATTTACGGACAGGAAAGCAATCAGACTACATGGCGGCTGGCAAAGATGAATCTGGCGATTCGAGGCATCGACAGTTCTCAGGTAAAATGGAACAACGAAGGTTCTTTCATAAATGACAACCACAAAGACTTAAAAGCTGATTATGTGATCGCCAATCCGCCCTTAAATGACAGTGACTGGAGCGGCGATCTTCTTAGAAAAGACGGCAGATGGAAATACGGCACACCGCCCACAGGAAACGCAAACTATGCTTGGATACAACACTTCCTGTATCACTTAAATCCCAGCGGTCAGACCGGTTTTGTTCTCGCAAAAGGATCGTTGACTTCCAAAACTTCCGGTGAAGGCGCTATTCGAAAAGAACTGATTGAAGCCCGCCTGGTGGATTGTATCGTCAATCTGCCTGCCAAACTGTTTTTGAATACTCAGATACCGGCCAGCCTGTGGTTCTTGAGCCGCAATAAAGCCAACGGCAAGTTCCGCAACCGCACAGATGAAATCCTTTTTATTGATGCCCGCAATATGGGGCATTTGATCAACCGCAGAACACGAGAGTTTTCCGCAGAAGATATCTCCACCATTGCTGGAACCTATCATAACTGGCGCAATTCTGGCAACCATGGACAGAAGGGCAACCACAAGGGATTGCCCCTACGGCGGGATTATGAAGATGTGAAAGGATTCTGTAATTCCGCCTCTATCGAACGGATGCGAGAACTGGATTATGTGCTGACACCGGGCCGGTATGTGGGCTTGGTAGTTGAAGAAGATGATTTTGATTTTAATGAGCGGTTTACCAAGCTGAAAGCTGAGCTTGAGGGGCAGTTGAAAGAAGAAGCGAGATTGAATGCCTTGATTGCCGAAAATTTGGGGAATGTGAAAGTTAATGGCAAAAAAAAACAAAAAAATAGAAGTACAAGGCAGTGAAATCACCATTATTACAAGCAAGGAACAAGATTATATTTCCTTAACCGATATGGTCAGGAATATTGAGAATGGGCTCTCCCTGATCGAAAAATGGCTGAGAAATAAAAATACCATCGAATTTCTGGGCATCTGGGAAGAAATCTATAATCAGGATTTTAATTCCCCCGAATTCGAGGGAATTAAAAATCAGGCCGGATTGAACCGATTTGTTCTTTCAGTAAAGCAATGGGTTACAAAAACAAATTCAAAAGGGATTATCGCTAAAGCAGGCAGATACGGCGGCACTTATGCGCACAAAGACATTGCCTTTGAGTTTGCATCATGGATATCCCCCAAGTTTAAACTTTATCTGATAAAAGAATTTCAAAGACTTAAAGATGAAGAAAAAAGAAAACCTTGTGCCTCCAGAGCTAAATAAATCACAGATCAGCCACATTTACGCCACCGAAGCCGATATTCTGAATATGGCCCTGTTCGGCACAACCGCTGCCATGTGGCGGGACGCAAACCCCGATAAAAAAGGAAATATTCGCGATTATGCAGATGTGTCGCAATTAGTTTGCCTATCCAATCTTGAAAACCTGAACGCCTTGTTTATCAATGAGGGAAAGGCTGAGTGGAAGTGAATAATGACAATGAAGAATGGAAAATTGATAATGGATAATTATAAAGCGGAGTTTGAGGGGTAGTTGAAGGAAAAAGCAAGGCTGAATGCTTTGATTCTGGAGAATTTGAAGAAGGTGAAGATGGCATGAGCGGAAGTAAATTGATTAAAAATGACGAATTTATGCTTCAAATTTATGATGCTGAATTCAATCGTTTGAGGTCACAGATTGTGACTTCAAACAATAATCTAAACTTGAAGTCGCAAAATGCGACCATAGAGAGCAGGTGTGGAAACTTGAAGGTGAAAGTTAATGGGTGAATGGAAGGAAAAACCTCTTTCTGATTTAGCAATTCTTTACAACAATAGTTGGAAGGTTGGTGATGAAGAATGTCCCTATATTGCCTTGGAACATATTGAAGAGGGCAAACTAAGATTAAATGGAATTGGTCATTCTGATATTGTTGCGAGTAACAAATACCGCTTCAACGAAAAAAACTTTCTTTTTGGAAAATTGCGTCCATATTTCCGAAAAGTTGTAAAACCGCAATTTAGTGGTATTTGTTCTACAGATATTTGGGTGGTGGGTGCTCGTGGTGTAACTAATTTAACTTTCCTGTTTTATCTATTTGCAAATCAAGAATTTGTTGATTTGGCTTATTCCGGTTCATCAGGTACAAGAATGCCACGGGCTGATTGGAAATTCATGAAAGACACGACATGGTTAACTCCATCAGATATAGAAGAACAAAAAGCCATCGCCTCAGTCCTTTCCAGTCTTGACGACAAAATAAACCTGCTCCACCGCCAGAACAAAACCCTCGAAGCCATGGCGGAAACGCTTTTCAGACAGTGGTTTGTGGAGGAGGCGGATGAGGGGTGGGAGGAGAAGAGACTTGGCGATATTTTGATATCAATAGAATCTGGATCAAGACCTAAAGGGGGAATAGACCCTGATCTAAAACATGGTATTCCGAGTATAGGAGCTGAAAATATTAATGGATTAGGGAATTATAATTATGGAAGCACCAAATACATTACTTCGGAATATTTTGAAAAAATGAAAAGAGGCATAGTACAAGATTACGATGTGTTAATTTATAAAGATGGTGCCTATATAGGTAAAAAAAGCATGTTTGCCAAAGGATTTCCATTTAAGAAATGTGCAATAAATGAGCATGTTTTTATACTTCGAACTGAGAGTATTTTCCTTCAACTCTTCCTGTATTTTGCATTGGAGCAAGAAGAGTTGGCATTATTAAATGCAAACTCAGCTCAACCAGGTCTTAATCAAACCTCAATGAAGTCTTTTGAACTATTACTACCAAAGTCAGAATTAATTGAAATGTTTGGTCAAACAATAATGCCTTTAATCGACAAAATTTTTTTTAACGGTAACCAAATCCGCGCTCTCGAAAAACTCCGCGATACACTTTTGCCGAAACTGATGCGCGGTGAAGTCCGGGTGAAAATATGAAGAATGGTTCTGTAACAGGCAACGGTAACAAAGAAC
>JAFDFV010000462.1 GCA_019309665.1 Deltaproteobacteria bacterium
TACCGGAACACCGTCCCAATGCAGACCATATTTTTTCAAAAGAAAGGCATCCAGAGCTGAACCTTTAAGTTCCTGCTTGGTGCTTCCACTGCGATAATGGTATTGTCCCTTATAGCTTACAGGGTGGGGGTGTGGCTCGACCATGATTTCCAGAAAGTCTTTACCTTTGTCTGTTTTCAAATTCACATCGACGATTATGCCGAGAATATCCCTGACCTTGTTTGGAATGTCTTCGAGAAGTCTCCCGGCATTGTTAACACCGGTGATAACCCCTTTGTCGTTTTTGCCGATAACAAGCGTTCCGCCAGCCGCATTAGCAAATCCGCATATCCATTTGATATATTCATCCCGCCAGGACGATTTCCATTCTATGTTCTGGTTTTCCTTCATACCAAGCGTATCTTCCCGGCCAAGAGGTTCTGCATCATCCATCCTCAGCCTCATACCAATATCGCATTCCTTCACCAGTGTGGTGGAGACTCGATAAAAAACAGTCCTGTTGTTGTTCAGCATAAGCAGGCCAACTACACATCATCAGTAGTGTTACAATGGACAGAATAAAGCAAAACCTATCTTTCATAATTTTCTCCTTTCTTTTGCGCAATAATTAATAGTTGGGGAATAGCCACATAACTGCCAAACTTCTTGAATTTCGGGATATTACCTGCCATGAAACTTTGCTTTTTGTTTTTGCAAGAATGCTTTGGTACCATCCCTGAAGTCTTCAGTAGTAGCGACCAGCCCAAAATAGTCTATTCCCAGCTTGGCTGATTCATCAATTGGCAAATCTAAGCCTCTATGAACAGCGTCCCAAGTCAAATTTACGGCAATAGGAGAATTTTGCAGGATTTCCAGCAGCAACTTTTCTCCTTCATTCCGTAGGTTTTCTGGCTCAGTTACACAATTAACCAAACCCATTTGAAGCGCTTTATTTGCATCTATCATTTTGCCGGTAAGAAGCATTTCTGCTGCTCGGCTTTTACCAATCAGGCGAGGTAACCGTGTTGTACCGCCCCAACCTGCAACAGCACCGATCCGGACTTCAGGGTGACCAAGTTTTGCAGAAGTGACTGCAACCCTCAACATACAAGATTCAGCCAATTCAAGGCCTCCACCCAAGGCAAAGCCGTTGATTAAGGCAATTGAAATTTTATTTAAATTTTCGATAAGGTGAGTAACGGAGACGGCAAGTTGTGCTAATTCTCGAACTTGCAACGGAGAGGCTTGATTTAAATATTCAATATCAGCACCTGCGGAAAAGGCTTTATACCCAGCCCCTGTGATAATAACGGCCTGAATCTTCGGGTTACTTTTTATTGTTTCTAATTCTTTTTTTATTTCAAGCAGTAATGATTTATTGAGAGCATTAAGAACATCTGGACGATTCAGAGTGAGATAAACAAAATTTTCTTTTCGTTCTGAAATAAGAACTGAATGGGATCGTTCAGTCATAATCTATAGATAAGCCTCAGTCTTTGGGGGCATAACGGGGCGCGGGTGAGCAACCCCGGAGTGTGTCTGCTCAATCCGCGCCATGTTAGCCAATGTCTTCATCATTTTAGCATTTTTTCATATTCATCATGATTTCCAATCCATACCCAAATAAAGTCTTCTCCATCTTCTATTGCAAGAGCTCTGTAGTTTAGACCGATTCGAACTGACCAAAAGGAACCAATCTTTTTGAAATGAAGTGAAGGATGATAAGGATTGTTCTTCAAAAGTTCAAAATTTTCATCAGATGTTTTCCGGATAGAAGATGGAAGCTTGTCAAAGCATTTCCAAAACCGAGAACTCGTCCTATGCATTTACAAAGCCTTTAAATTGTTATTATTCTTTTCATGCAGAGCTTCTTTGGCTAAGAAGTCTAATTTCCCTGAATTTGAGTCCTCTTTAATTTGCTTATCCCATATCTCCCAGTCCTTTTTAGCAAACCACTGCCTCAAATTGACATATTCCTGTTTGGGCAATTCTTCAATTTCTTTTTTTATTTCAGCTATCTGTACCATTTTTAACTCCCATTTTTATTTATTGGCTAACCAATTAGTAGATAGTTTCAGTATAACTTTCTGGAAATAAAAACTTTACAAATATTATTTTGATTTATTGTAGTTTTCTATCTGCATAATCTCATGAAGCCAATCCCCTCTAATCCTTATATAACGCATTTCTGGTCAAAAAAGCAAAGTCTTTCATGTTTTATTAAGAAATTGAAGGACAAGAACCAGACTGAGCAACAACAAAATCAGGCATTTAATGCGCTTTTGTTTTTTTATGCGGTTTGGTTCAAGTCTATTTAGTTCTTGACGATATGTGGCTTATGTATAAGATAAAAGTCTGGGGAACAGTATTTAACAACCTAAGGATAAACGACTATGAAACTATTTAAAAACTATTTCCTATTATTAATTGGTTCTATTTTTTTATTATCCTGCGCCACAGTGCCGATCACCGGGAGAAAACAGTTAAGCATTATTCCG
>JAFDFV010000463.1 GCA_019309665.1 Deltaproteobacteria bacterium
TGTTCGGGATTTGTCATTATTTTTTATGCTTCTTTAGTTTTTTAAGTCCATTACATCAATTAATGCAGCGACTAATTTACAATTTTCTGCTTCTGTACGGCTGGCAATCCGGATATAACGATCAGAATCCGGTTGAGTTTTGCCCACACAGTCCTTTATGTACATATTATGTTCAATAAATAATTTTTTTTTTTTTTTTGGAGCGCTTGGCACATTATCGGGCAGGCGACAGAAAATAAAGTTTGCATCAGGTTTGAAAACAGTCATACCTTCTATATCACAAAGTTTTTTATACAGGTTGTCTCTGTCTGTTCGAACTTGTTTACAGCTTTCAATAAATTCCTGTTTGTAATCGGGTAAAAGCCGCAGAAACTCTTCTGCAAATCCGTTAATATTCCAAATATGCACGCCGTTTCTTATCGCTTCAGCAAATTTTGAATTTGCAGTCAGCATATAACCGATCCTAAGCCCACAGATACCGCGATTTCTTGTTCCAGACTTATTTGATCAGGGTTCTCTGCAAAATCTAAAAACGATTCGTCAACAATCAGCATGCAGTCATGAGTTTCAAGTTTTTTTGCAAGCCGAATGAGATCAAGTTTGGGAACTAACATAGATGTTGGATTGTTAGGCGTTACCACGACCGCCACATCAGCTTTTACTCTGATCGCTTCCGCAGCAAATTTATCCACATCCAACTGGAAAGATGGGAACTCAAGCGGAAATTCGACTACCTGGCCTGAAGGCGCAGCATTTGCATATTCATTGAAAGAAGGAACAGGAACGATTAATTTGCCTGATATGTGACCGGATACTATTTTTATTAGTTCTGCAGCTCCGTTGCCCACAACAATTCTTTCAGCAGGTTGGTCAATTAGTTTGCCGATAAGCTCAGCAAGGGCATCCTGTGCCACCGGATAATTCAGAACAAGGTCGTGAATTTGATCTTTAAAATTTGTAAAAACAGCCTCTGGCGGGAAATAAAGATTATAAAGATAGGCATGATCTATAAAATTATGCCGATAGTAACCACCGTGTTGACCAGAAATGAATTCGTATTTTTCAGATTGAGTCTTATAATTATTTTGTGGCTGCTTCCAGGGAGGGTGTTACAGCATTGATCAATTCCACGTTTAAAAAATCGGGGCGTGAAAGAGTAACACCTTCCGTACACGTATAATTGTCTGATGAAAACAGTTTCTCCGCCTCTGCCAGATCTTCAATGGTGTCTATTTCATACCATGGCTTGTCGTCAAAAGAGACAATTTTAAAAAAGAGGCTGCCATCAGCAATCATTTCTGCGAATACGGTTTCGTAATAGTCATTTACTTTGCCCTCTGAAATATGCTGGTCTAATTTTTTTACAATACAATGCCACGAATTAAGTGAAATGCTGTAAATATTAACAGTCTTATATTTGATCGCACCAAAAGAGTATGCGTTGCCCGCCCAAAACGCTTTAACCTGTTGAGATTGATTTATTGTAACAAATGTCCCATCCATCCAGGGTTGCATCTTGGCGACAGCTATTCTGTCAGGATACAACATGTCGTCCAGAAGCGATTCATCAAAAACAAGATCACTTTCGAGCAGCAGAAATGGCTCATTAATAATTTCACGTGCCATCCAGAGAGAATATATATTATTGGTCGTCTTGTATAACGGACTGAAAATATAATCAATTTTTATGTCCCCTGCTTGATTTCCCAGAAAATCCCTTATATGATTTTCAAGATGTCCTGTGATCACAACCAGATGTTTGAAACCATGCTGATTCAGATTGGAGATCAGGCGTTCAAGTATCGACATAGCATTGACTATTGTTAGGCATTTAGGCTCATTCCGCGTCAAGGGATACAGGCGGCTGCCTATGCCGGCAGCAAGAAGTAATGCCGTGGTGACGCGTTCATTATTAGGGTAGCTATGCTTCAAATTTATTTTCTTTCCTTAACTGTTCAATATCTTACAGTATAGATTGTTGGAGGAAAAACGAGTCCGCAGCTTCGCAAATTGCCAAGCAATTATCTACATTAAGAAGATAACGTATAGAGTTTTATCTATTGTCCCGCCGTACAAGAATACTGGAAAGACCAGTCTGGCGGAAACAGTTTGAAAAGCTCGGACGATACGTTTTCTCGACGGGATGATGGATAAAACCTGCTTGGACGGGGCCGCTCCGATCAAGCAGCTAATTACCTACCATTATCTAAGGGGATTGTAAAGCTATGATTCTGCATCACAGCAATTCTCGGCGAAACCGCAGACTATCAAATACGATAAAGGTGATAAATATATGCCTGGAGCCCAAAGGGGACGATGGTTCTTTGGTATTATTCTGCAATACGCTTATTAATAACAGACATGCGCCAATTGCTAAAAGAACCACGCAAAATAAAGCTGCCGGCCCTGAACCTGTCAATTATTAGAGCCCCGACATAGATAGAATCGTAAAACTCTTTATCCACAGGTAGCTCAAACTCTATTGTATTTATTTTGTCTCTTACGTGGCTCAAAGGGTTAAGCGAAAGTCTGACTTGCTTCAATTCAAATTTTAGGATGTATCTTTCAGCAAAGGCTGACGTTGAAAAAAGAGAAAACACCAACAAAAATGCAATCAACAACTTTTTCATTTTAACCTCGACAAATAACGTTCGCTTAATGGGCGCGGGCTTGCGAGCGTCCCAATTGACGCGCTTGATATACGCCTGTATCATTTGGCTTTATTTACCATCTGAATTATTTTTTCTTCGACTTCATTCGCAACTTCTAAGAGCGCTGGGTTTTCTGATAGTGCTGCAAGCATTTGAGCTGGTTTTATCAGGCCGATTTTGGTAGAGCCCTCTTCGGTAAATACTGAAATACGACAGGTTAGAGCCACGGACAACTTATACTGTGACTGCCAATGGCTCTATCTCATCGAGATTTACGGATTGCTTGACATGCCAAAGGTTGTAACTATCCTGCATCGCCAGCCAACTTTCAGGAGAGCGCCCCAGCCCTTTAGAAAGCCGCAAAGCCATTTCAGGGCTTACGTTACTCTGACCTTTAATCAGGCGCAAAAAGGTGGATGGCGACACCTTGAGTTTTAAGGCAACGCTACGATAGCTACCCATTAGTGATAATCCTCGTAATCGACAACATATACGTTGCCGTCTTGAAATTTAAAAATAATACGCCTGTTTTTGCTTACGTCAATTGCCCACGAACCTTTTTTATCACCTTTCAAGGGATGCAAGCGAAAGCCTGGCAAGTTGATGTCTTCAATGTTAGTTGCAGTATCCATGGCGGTCAGGCGCATTCGGAGCTTTTGCTTGTGATAAGGCTGAATTCCTGCAACACTGCCTGTATCGAAAAACTTTTGTAGACCTTTATGTTTGAATGTTTTGATCACACTTTATATTATACTGCATGTTGCGCAACATGCAACAACTTTTGGGGAAAACATTCTATCAATTGATTCGACCACTCTTCAAAATGTAATACTTGGGGATCTAATCGGCTAAGTTCAGCAGCGCGCTTTAGCGCGTCGGCTGGAACTAAGTGACAGGCAAAACTTCTGGTAGTCCCTACAAAACAGTGCGGGTCAATAATTTCAATAGGTTACATATCATGGCTTCTGGAAGCACATGGCGAAAAATCAGGTGTTTACAAAGCAAAACAAGGCGGTATTCTCAAACCTGCATTGCTTTGTAGGGACTACCTGCGTTGAATTCACCTGTTTTTTATAATAGGTCCAAAAATTTGTGATATCGAAATTCGGGGATTGAGCTGTCAGAAGGTATTTTGAGTCGTTTCGTAACTGTGTGAAATCAAGAATAGATCAGGTCTATTTTATCGATATCAATTTTTTGCGTTGTCTATAACCGAGGATTCCTGCATGGTTCTTAGCTTTGCCAGTTCCCAGATGTAATCATACAGATGAAGGCCCTTGCTGGCAGCTATTATTTCTCCATCTTCCACACCTATCTCTTGCGCCATATACTCTTTTAACATCTGTATGGCTCCGAGATTAGCCGGAAAGCCTCCCCACAGATCCCACGATCTGAAATAAACCATAAAATGAAGCTTTCCATAGCGGATTCGGGTATCAATTCCACGCAGGCAGGGAGGATCTTTTAGATATAAAGCCTCTGGATTACCCACTGTCATATATGCCTGGTTTGTGCCGTGGCCATCTTCTTTATACATGCGGATTACTTCTACTATCTGTGACTCAAGATACTGACCATAAGTATAATCTTCGGTGGGCTGTTTTTCAGAGGTCATAAGATAAGGAAGGTACTCTTCTAAGTATCCGTCGGCTACAGGGTTTGGAATACCTAGAGATGGGGGTATATCGGGAAGAAGCGGGCGTATGCCGGGATGTTTTATGTGAACGGTTATATAATCAAACTCAAGTCTTTCCTGTCCCTCGAAGCTGCCTCTGTCTATCTTATACTTATGCCCTTTATTTATAATACTGTAAACGCACTGGTACCAGGCATCCGGTATATCCCTGGCTTCTATTGATATTATAT
>JAFDFV010000464.1 GCA_019309665.1 Deltaproteobacteria bacterium
TGGCTACCAACTTAAAGCGGGACACTTTTCGCCATTTTGGCTCTAAGGCAATTCCACAATCAAGCAAAATTTAAGGAGTTGCTAACAGATTGAATTTACGGGCTGTCCCGGCTTAAGTTGGTAGCCCAATCGGTCTGTCAAAAATCGTAAAGGAAAGTTTCCAGCGGTCAGAATCTAATTCTATAATTGGTTATATTTTTAACATAATAATCAGCAACATAACTGAACACTACAGGAATATAAAAATTATGATATCTAAACATATTAATTATCGCTTTTACAGAATTGTAGTTTTGGCTTTAGCCCTTATGCTCTTTATACCCGCCATTTCCATTGCTGCCGAGGTAACATTGAAGTGGGATCGAAACCCAGAGTCGGAAAATGTTACCGGCTACAAAGTATACTACGGTTATTCAAGCAGACATGACGAGAATTACGAGTTTAAAATTAATGTCGGCAACCAGACAACCTATACAATCTCCGGGCTGGAATCAGGCCAAAAATATTATTTTGCAGTAAGTGCATATATTGAGGGCTATGAAAGTCCTTTTTCTGAAGAAATTGATTGTTATATCCCTAAATCTACTATTGATACAGATGGAGATGGAGATGGAGATGGACTTGCAGACGATAAAGAAATCACTTTTTACGGAACTGACCCCAACAACGCTGATACAGATGGAGACGGCATAACCGATGGAAATGAAGTAGGATACTGGGGAGATAATTGGAATGATGATTATGATGGGGATTCAATTATAAATCTTTTAGATCCGGATTCTGATAATGACGGCCTTTCAGATGGACAGGAACTTACTCATGGATCTAATCCGTCCGTCTCTGACTCCAAGCCTTTATTTCCTATTATGGAAACAGGGGAAGTAAGTATAACTCATAAATGGCAGAGGATTGAATTCAGTAAGTACTTTTTGGATCCTGTAGTGGTAGCTAAATCATTAAGTCGTAATGGAGTAAATTCTGCCATTTTGAGAATACAAAATGTTGATAATACAGGCTTTGATATTCGCATTCAGGAGTGGGATTATTTAGATGGTCGGCATATATTCGAAACAGTCGGCTACATAATTATGGAGCGGGGCAGTTATACATTAGAGGATGGAACCAGGGTCGAAGCAGGAAGCTTTACTACAAATAATACCAGCTCATTTAAAACCGTAAACTTCAAAAATAGTTTTAATCAGATCCCTGTGGTAATAGCCGCTGTTGTCAGCTATAATGAGATTGATGCAGTATTCTGCAGAACTGTAACTAACGGAACCAATGGATTCGCGTTCTGCCTGCAGGAACAGGAACTAAATCCTAAAATTCATGCAACAGAAGAGGTCGCATATATTGCCTGGGAACCTTCAAGCGGCACTGTAAACAGCGTTGCATTTGAAATAAATATTAAATCTAGTATAAGTGATGATTTCCAAAGAATTTCATTTAATCAAACATTCATAAATTCACCTGTATTTATTTCTGATATGCAGACGAATAATGAGACTGACTCTGCCAATGTGCGCTGGAAATCCAAGAATGCACAGAGAGTTTATGTAAATATCAGCGAAGAGCAATCCTATGACCATGAAACAGACCATGTCTCAGAAGCAGTCGGATTCATGGCTTTTTCTGTTCAGTAAGCTGGTTAATAAATTAAGTGATTTTTTACTCGACTTGCACAAATCTCTTGCGCAGCAAGGACTTGCGAAAAGTCTCGACATATCCATTGGTATGCCTACGATTTTTGTAGCAGAGTGAAATGCCTCATTATGCAGCAGTTGCTGAAATGCTGGTAGCGTTGCGTTCCCCAAGGCCAGGCAGACCAGATGTTCATTATGTTCATTTGTGTCTGTTTTGACCAGCCGAATCATCGGATACGTGATCCGTATGTCCGGTGGTGTGGGAGGGGCGCTCAGCGATGGGTGTCCCTATCACTATGGGCATTTTGTGATTCATTCTCGTGATAGCGAATCCGCAATATTCTTTGCCCAAGGTGCCAAGTCTTGATATATTTTTGCTATTTTTTCGTCATTTACCCTGAACATTAATGAAGGATCAACATCAGTCTCCGAGTTATCGTAAAAATAGGCTCGATCAACCAATGCTAATGCTTCGATGCACTTAGCGATTGACCGGTAAT
>JAFDFV010000465.1 GCA_019309665.1 Deltaproteobacteria bacterium
AATGTGGGGGATTATACGCCAGCGGTAAAAAGGCCGGTAAAACTTACCATCGGGTGGGGGCATGAGTTTGCCAGCCCTGTGGGTAATGTTCTTTATAAACAGGAAGGTCTGGATAAAATATTCCTGCTTGATCCGAACGGTAATAAACTACAAATAAAACCGATCAACGAGATTGAGTTTAAGGTGAAAAAACCATTAAAGGAAAAGGGCGTATATCTGGCTATTGTCAAAAGAAAAGAAGGTTTTTTTACCAAGACCACTCAGGGGTACAAACGCCAATCAAAAAAAGGTCTCAAAGATGTGATTCAATGCGGCTACTATGGGATGTATGGTAAAGCCTTAGTAAACGTGGGAGAAGGAGGAAGTAAAAATTTTTCCAAAGCGATCGGTCATACTCTTGAGATAGTTCCCCTGGTAGATCCGTCTAACTTGAGGGAAGGGGACTATATGTCTGTAAAGGTTTTGTATAACAATGAACCACTCAGAACCGAGCTTCATGCCACCTACGTCGGATTTTCCACAGAAAACGCATGGGCTTATACCACGAAAACGAATAAAGATGGTATAGGCAGAATAAAAATGCTCAAATCAGGTATCTGGCTGATCAAGGCTGGTCATACTGTGCCGTATCCTGATCTTGAAGAATGCGATCAGTATTCCTATTCTGCGACGCTGACATTTGAGGTGAAATAATAACGGAAGGAGTTTATCATGTCAAAGATATATAGAAAAGAAACTCAGGTTTGGTCAAAATGTTTGGTATTTATGGTTTTTTTCGGACTGTTTTTTCTTCAGGCCGGCGCCGTAAGTCATGCCTCTATCGAAAAGGGGAAATCCGCTCTCTATCTTGTAAGCGTGGGGGTCGGTGATGCCGATCTGATCACTGTGCGAGCGATCAATACGATAAAGAGATCGGATGTACTCGTGTGCAGCAAAAAAGCGAAAGAAAAATTTGCAGAATACCTTAAAGGAAAGGAGCTTTTGGATAGTTCCATAGGTTCCTGGCGTTATTATGGAAAAGATTGTTTTAAGATAAAGGATAAGAAGAAAAGGGCAAGGTGCGAAGAAAACAGGAAAAAACGGGCAGAACTGATTTCTCAGATTCGTTCGGCAATCGCTGCAGGAAAAGCTGTTGCAGTACTGGATAGCGGTGATCCCCTCATATATGGGCCAAAGGCATGGTATCTTGAGGAGTTCAAAGACCTGACCCCCATAGTTATTCCTGGTGTAAGTTGCTTCAATGCCGCAAATGCCGCTTTGCGCAAAAGTATAACCTCGGGTAAGGAGACCCGGTCCGTGGTTCTAACCTCAAGACGTGACATAGAAAAGATGTCGGCACACCACCCCACCATGGTGATTTTTACAATGGGGACTGAATTCAAGGATCTCATAATAAGACTCACAAAGCTCTATTCATCACAAACTCCCATCGGAATTGTCCTTTATGCAGGATATAAGGAAAAGGAAAGGGTGATCAGGGGCACACTAAAGAACATCATAAACAAGGTCGGGGATGAAAAGCTCCCCGTTGAGCACCTGATCTATGTGGGAGACTTTTTGGAGCAAAGGATGAAGAAAGATGGTTAGTGAGATGATCAAAGATTTGATCAAGAGGAGGCTTACGATGAAGAAGTTCAGAATGATTACTGCGTTGCTGGCAATTGTGATACTTACCATTCCGCGACTCGGTTTAGCCGAGGAAGCAGATAAGGAAAAAGCAGAGAAGAAGGAAGAGAAGGTTTTAAAGGTGGGGGAGATACAGGTGACCGCTCCCAGAGAGAAAGAAGGTATTGTAGTTGCTCCTTCTGCCACTACTATAAACGTCGAAGAGTACAAGATGCCCGGTATCCCGCAAAATATTACCGATATTTTGAAGGATCGCGCAATTATAGACTTTCGTGGACAAAGTGATCTGGTCCCGGGTAATGATAATATCTACATGAGAGGTTTTCATACTAAACGCTTCGTTACGGCCATCGATGGTCTGACCATTGAAAAGTCAGGGGGTTATGGTAACTGGGATGTGGATTATGCAAATTTGTCCTTAGGGCAGGTAGAAAAGATTGAAATCATGCCTGGTCCTCACTCTGCCCTTTATCCGGGGAAGAGTATCGGGGGCGTGCTCAATATAATTACAAAAACA
>JAFDFV010000466.1 GCA_019309665.1 Deltaproteobacteria bacterium
ACGATGTCACGGCCATAGTGGAATTCATGTCGGGAGCATCTGACTTAGATGCTGGACCCGCAAAATCCCCACATTAGGAACTATATCAAAAACGTGAATATATAGTCGTAGCCGCTCACGGCTTGAAACTTGAAATTGGAAATTCAGGAAAAAATCAGGGCAGGAAAAGTTCAGTTGATTTGGTCATACATTCTGGATTATGAGAATAATAAGAATCCATATCAAAAGCGGAAAGAACGAATCAAAGGATGGAAAAAATATGCCGCACAGGATATTCAAGAAAGTTCTGAATTAATTAAAACAGCTAACTTGCTGAATCAGAAAGGTCTTCAAAAAATTGATTCTTTGCATATTGCTTGCGCTATTTTTGCGAAATGTGAATATTTCCTGACTACTGACGATAAAATTCTGCAACGGGAAAAAGTAATAGACGATATTAATATCAATGATCCAATCGGCTTCATAAAGGAGGTCTTATCATGATGACCAATACAGAAATTAGGTTGAAAGGGCTTCAAATCCTTGCAGAATATCTTGGTGATGTTGAAGCAGAGAGGTTTATTGCCTTGATTCAAAGAGAACCTTTTGATTATACAAAGTGGCGTCAAGGCATGGATGATGACTTATCCATAGAAAAAATCAGCAAGAAAGCAATGGCTTTAAGAATGAAAGACTCCGAACAATCGCATGCACCTTAACGCCCAAAGCTGGCACGATTTACGGCGGAGTCAAACAGGGCTGGGGCATTCTCGTGCCTGATTGCAGAATTGTTGGACTTAAACCCTGAGTAGGTATTGTGGCCGTGGGGAAATATAAAAAGACGGTTGCGGCTCGCAGTTTGCTTTGTTTCTGGGCAACGAGCAGTTGGGAATAAGTCAAAGCGAATTAGGGCAAAAGCTGAAGATTTCGCAACCCGCAGTCAGTTTATCGGTTAAACGCGGAGAGCAATTGGTTATACGCTGCAATTACTCGTTAAAAGCTTAACAGTAACTTATAAACTAATGTACGTCCCGAAAGCCCAGTAACTTATAAACTAATGTACGTCCCGAAAGCCCTTATCTGAATGGCATCTGGTGTGCGGATATTATGGGTAGCCCTGAGCTGGGCTGCCTGTTCCGCAATGGCATTTGAAACTTCCAAAGTCATCAGTCTTGAATTAAGTAAGATGTCTCGGTATTCTGTTGCCAGTTCTCTGTTATTGCTGCGTAATGGATGCACCAGCACTTCCAGTAAGGTCACGGTTGAAGTGACAACTATGAAATCACCTCTGTCCATTGCTTCAAAGAAAAACCGTACAATTTCAATATAAGCGGGGTTTTCTTCAATAAAATAAATCAGCGGCGCAGTATCAAGGCCAACCGTTTTTCCCCGTAGAACGTTTATCCGTTCCACGATGATCTTTCCTCATCAATATACGCTTTTATATTAAGCCCCTTCCAGATATCCTT
This sequence comes from Deltaproteobacteria bacterium, assembly GCA_019309665.1. Taxonomy (GTDB): domain Bacteria; phylum Desulfobacterota; class Desulfobacteria; order Desulfobacterales; family ETH-SRB1; genus B13-G4. Next base: position 1,449 of record JAFDFV010000466.1, read on the forward strand.
GCCTTTTCCTTTAAGTTCCATAATGCTGCGGGGTCGTGTTCCGCTTGTCTTTTTGCGAATCAGCGTTGCCATTTCTTCCAAAAGACGAAGTTGGTCTGATAAATTTAATGTTTTTATCTCGGATATGACTTGGTTATAGTTTGCTTCCGGCATGATCCGTCTCCCGTCTTAAATATGTTCATTTTTTTCTGTTAAAAGGTTGAGCATTTTTTGTAAGCATGGCATCAAGTACGTTGATAACAGTTTCTTTTTCTTTGCCGTCCAAAGAATCCAGCAATCTGATTTTATCAGCAAAAGATTGATCCTGAATCCTTATCTCTTCTGCTTCATTATCAGTATCGCTAAGCAGATAGTTAGTGCCTACCTGAAGTGTGTCAGCCAGTTTTTTTTAAAACTTCAATAGAAGGCTGGTATCTTCCGTTTTCCAATCGGCTGAGGTGTGCAGTCCAGATATATTACTTTTTTTTATTATATACACTTTCATCAAAAAATCAAAGAAAGTTTACGCAAGCGCACTTTTTGAATTGACAGATATAAAGGGGACATCCTATCGAGGGAACCTTGGAACCTTGGCTCGCGGGACGTTCCTTGATATATTGACAAGTCGAATAATTTATATCATAAGAGATATATGCCACGCAGATCAAGAATAGATGCGCCTGGGGCGTTACATCATATTATTGTTAGAGG
>JAFDFV010000106.1 GCA_019309665.1 Deltaproteobacteria bacterium
TTATTGCTTCCTTTGTTTTTCCTGACTTCAGTGCATTCCATGCAAGGTCATTATATGCCTTGGCGAGATTTAAAATTGCGTCCCTGTCATTTCTGTTTATCTTCAGCGTTTTTTCCCATTGCGCTACAGCCTTTTCTTAATGTCGTTTGATCTTGCAGCATTCATCAAGGGTGTGGCGCATCCTGTTATTAAGAACAGCAGGCCGAAGATGAAACATAAATGTATTTTCAAAACCATATTACTGATCATGAGAATTCTCACCTGCTGAAAGCAAACTTTCTCTTCCCGTTCTCGAAACCGGGTTAAAAGAAGAAAACAGGCTGACATTCAATTCCCGCAAATAATTGTTTGCTCTATAAATTCAGGGCAGACTTAATTCCGAAAGCCAGTTATGGGCAGTTCGGATTTCAGCGCCATTTGGAAATGTTTTTTCCCTTTTCAGTTTCTTTGTTACTTGAATCATTTTTATTTGTGGAAAAAATTTTTTAAAAATTTCAAAATTCGGACTTAGATTTCCATCTTTCCATTTCACCTCCACCATTAACGAAGGATTATCATCCATTGTGGTGCAGAAATCGACCTCTTTCCCATCCTTGTTCCTTAAATAATAAAGTTTTTTTGTTTCTCCGAAGCAATCTTCTCGAAAATGGATTTCTTTTTGAAGGGCGCAGGCAACAGTATTTTCCAGTTTAATACCTGAATCGCCAATGACCTGCCCTGTATCATAAAAATAGAACTTAGGCGTTTTTTGAATAGCTCGAGCTATATTTTTATGAAAAGGAGGTACTTTAAAAATAACATACATGTTTTCAAGTATTGTCAGCCACCGTTTAATTGTTTTGTCTGAGCATTGGATATCCCTGGATAGAGAACTGTATGATACCGGACTGCCCACTCTGCTTTTTAATAATTGGATAAGTGTTTCTATCTGTACGATCTGTTGAACATTTTCAAGATCAATTAGGTCCTGTTTTAAAATAATATCAAGATGCGATTTTTTCCAACGGTTATAAAATCGAATAGTACCATTAAGAAACGGTTCAGGAAAACCACCTAAAATTAATAGCTTGTCTAATTCATCCTCAAGGTTTTCCGGTGTTAAAAAGGTATTAATTTCCTTTAAATCCAGGGGGTGCATCCTGAATTGGAAAAACCTGCCTGCCATGGAATCGCCAACTTTTCTATACGAATCAAGCTTGGCGCTTCCTGTAACAAGAATAGAGGGAGGCATGCCTTCAGTATCATAAATGCCTTTGAGCCATGATTTCCAGTTTTTTAATTTATGAAGTTCATCAAAAATAACAAGTTCTTTTGATCGATCCCAAGACTTTTTTTGTAAACTCAAACGGTCGTCCAAATTGTCAAAATTGAAATAGTCAAAATTATTTTTCAGTATTTTGGACAATGTGGTCTTTCCGGTTTGTCTGGGGCCGGTTAGTAGTATAACTTTTTTGTCCAAATCTTCTTGGATATATTTTGTCAGATATCGTTTCATAATGATTATTTTGACATAAATTCCGAAATAGTCAAGACTTTTTCGGAATAGCGTTCGGGAAAATCTATTTTATCCGAAAAGCCCAAGCCAGGCTGTTTGTCCTGGATCAAAATTGCGTGGACCGATAATCGCTACGCATAGGAAAAAGTCGAGGTATTCATTTAATAGTTTTTCATAAGTTCGTTTCATGTCTTGCAAAACAAAACTACCAACGTAAGGCGGGACAGCCTGTAAATTCAATCAGTTAGCAACTCCCTATCTTTTGCTTGATTGCGGAATTTCCATAAAGCCAAAATGACCGAAAGTGTCCCGCTTTACGTTGGTAGCCTAACTTTGGTCTAACGAGACCCGATGGAACAACAGCAGCCGAACGATTATTTGAGAGAGACTTCCCAGACCTGTTTGAATGTATAGTAAACCAAATGGGTGAATTACCACCGGCAAGAATGGGTAGAAAATCATCCTCAGATAACCTGTTGAATTTACAAAGTGTCCCGGCTTAAGTTGCTAGCCGCTCTGTACAATAAGATACAGGTGGTTTTCAAGGATGATGTATGCGTAAAGTTTCATTCCATCCTGGGCCAGAAAACGTAGAGAGTCTAATAGGATTGTGACTGTTTCCGGACGGGTGAAAATCGGAATCCAGTGCTATACTGTGCAGGTCATGAAATGAGGTAAATTAGCGTTAGTAAATTCATAACGACTTCTTCCCATTATTTCGGTCCGGTATGCATTCCCACGCAGGAGCATGGGAACGAGTCAACTATCTATTTAATTTTATTATAATTTATTTATCATATAAATTGCAATGAAATAGATCACATGATGGATATGAAATTCATTACACCCCTTTTAAGCTTCGCCATGAAGTATAAACACAGCCCAAAAGAACGGGTTCGGGTATTTTGCTTTTATTTCGTTTCTTGCAAACTTCAATGCCTCGCTTCTGCTTTTGCCAGCTTTCAGTCGCCCATAAAATATTTTCATATATTCCACTGCCGGTTCTGATGCAACTTCCCAAGGGCTTACCACTACAGCCTTTACGCCTCATCTCCGCTTCCGGCAAAAGAAATGGCGGAAAACATCAAAAAAGAAATGAGCAATAAAGCAGAAATCTTAATAGTTTTTGTTTGCAATCATTCTTTCTCTCCTTCGTCATTGCCTCATAAGATCTCAAAATCTCTATTTTACTATCGCTACAGAAAAATTTATCTCATTTTTCCCACCACCTTTTTATCTTTTTTAAATCAATCTTCTCAGGGTTTGAGATATCACCATCCTTTGTTACATGTATTCTGTTACCCGCATCAACCGGAAAGGTTTTCTCTCCCTTTATCGCTTTCACTTCTACCGTTCCCTCAAGAACTGTCAGGTCTGTCCCTGTTTTCTCATCTTCAAAAACCAGAAATTTTGTACCTCGAATGGCTATAACTATAGATGGCGTGCGAATTAAAGGCCCCGGTAACAGGGGCCACAGGGGGGAGGTACTTCTGTAGCCGCCTTTCCGTGCTTTTTCCATGCGTTCCTGTAGTTTTTCATGCTCTTCCACCAGTTTGCCCACCACTTCGTCTTTGACCAGTGCGGCGTCGGATTTGTACCGGCGAATTTTCTCTTCCATCATCTTTTGATAATCATCAAGCTTGTCAAGGCAAATATAGATTTTGCCTTTAATCATGTTTACGATCTGCGTACCAGGCTTATCTTCCTCCATTCTGAATCTGGAATACTCTCCAAGTTTCAGAGTTCCCCTGCCATCTAAAAATTGCATTTCCACACTGCTGTTTCCATAAGTCCATATCTCATCCCCGGGCTCGAGGAAGGCCGCCTTGTTATCATCAAGGTTTATTGATTCATTGAGCCTCTTTGAAAAGATGGTGGCCCTGCCTGTGCTGCCTGTAACCACAGAGCGTATCTTAGTCTTTACGTCCGACTGCTTTGCCGGCAGGTTGTGGACATTGACAAGGGCGAACTCCGCCCGTTTTTTCCTGAGCGCTGCCGAATTTTTCAACTCCTCGTTTTTTAGTTTTGCTTGCGTTGCCTTTGCCAATGCACTCCCGGCAATCATTTCAGCCTTCACATTTCCTTTTTGCTGAGCCAGCCTTATGATGTGTTCCGACTTTCCGATAATGGAGTTGCATTTCTGTATTTCACCCTCGTATCTTTGAATATCGGCTATGGCAACATCCCTCATCCGTTCCAGCTTAAATATCACACCAAGAAGCCAGTTTTCTTTTTCGACCTCCGTCATCTGCGCGTGGGCGCTGCCGATACAGAAAAAGACGGCAACAAAAAGCGTAAAAGATGTTACATATTTTCTTATCATCCCTTATTCCCCCTTATCCATCATAAAGTCCCATTTGTAGATCTGGTCATTTACTGCCCTTGTGTTAGGCGCTTCGGACGCCAGTTGGAGCTAAGTATTCATCTTCCTCTTGCTGCAACAGCCTGTTTCAAAGCGGCCAGGATCGGCTTGAATATCGCAATGCGCTGGCGGCATAGCACAGACAGCTCATTTGCTTGAGTCGTATCCGCGCCCTTCCCCTCGACCACCATTTCCTGCACCCGGCTATCGGCCATCTGCGCCTGTTCGTTCAAGTTGAGCACCGCCTTTTCAATCCGTGTCACCAGGTTAATCAGATATTCCGGATTTCTTTCCCGCATCAGTCGCGGCAGAGTTCGGTTTTTGACCTCCACAAGAATCCCGTTGCTCCAGCGTATGTTATCAATAGTCAAATTGTTTCGCAATTCAATGAAGTCCTCAAGAGGCGGCTCAGCAACTTTCTTTATGACAACTTTTGATGGCTTTCCATCCACCAAAAGTACCCCCGCGGCTGTTAATTCTTTAATGCTCCGCAAATAACTGGTCGCGGGCCGCCACCTGCCGTCCTTCAGCCGCGCTACAACTACTTGCTCAACTAATTTGGCGCCCCAGGTTGGATATTCGCGATAAAGAAAGAGGCTGGCCATATCAGGCTGATTTTTGCCCTTGGAAAAACCGAACCCCAGGAAAGACCAGAAGGTTTGTCCGTTGATGTCAACCTGCCGAATCCTTGTCTTGCGGCTCTCAGACGCCTCTTTCAATTTAGCCGGGTTTGTTTGCCTGATGCTCCGGGCAACGGCCTCTGTCAAAGAGTCCATAGCCAGCTTTTTTGAACCCACCCTATACGTATCATTAAGGCTCAAAAACCCACCATAGGAGGTAGCCCTTAAATTCGAAAACCCCGGGACAGGCAATATGCCCAGGGGGGTATAAAAGGTTCTCCACCAACTGAACTTTTGGGTAAAGGAATCAGTTTCATTAACCACACATCCATCCTCTCCCCACACCCAAGTATGCACCTTGCAATCAATGTTGATCCATGCTGGGAACAACGGGACGGTTCCATATGTAATGACCTGGAACCATTCACCCCACTCATAGTTGGAGCATTTACAGTCGACATCAAGAGAAACAGGGAGATCAGCAAAATCATTGCCGAACAAGCGCGGATAAACATCCGTGGCATGCTCCTGCAGAACCGGCGCATTTACTGCTGTAACAGGCGCAATGTCTATTGAACCGAACATTAATTTATCAGAAGTTTTTTTCCTATCCTGTCGCGCATTAAATTGGCCGATGAACAATTTTACACCATCCGCAACCTGCTGTTCCCTCATCCCAGGATCTGTTTTGAGTGTCGTGGCAACGCGCATTGAACCGCAACCATCCAGTACGAAAACCACTGCAAAAATCGCTAAAATACTTTGAATCATTTTCTTTTTTATCATCTATTCCTCCGATATGTAACTTTTATTCTTTCCCCGCTCACTCGCTACTCCTTTCAAGTCTTGTTATATACCTGATCCTTTCATTTCAATCTGAGACCAGGTCTCAATCTGAACTAGAGGACTGTTGCATACTTTTTTGCACCTCTTTCAATTTGTTCGTTATGTTTTCTTTTTCATTAACATAATTTTGTTGTTCATTAACATAATTTTGTTTGGCGTTGATCGCAGCTTGAATCTTCTGTTGCTCTGCCTCAATTTCAAGTTGCCGGGCCTGGGCCTCTAAATCGTCCTCTTCCTGTTTCTCCTCCGGCTTATCAGCCGATGCGGCACGGTTCTGAATCTCTGTAATTTTTTGCTCTGCCTGCTGTTTCTTTTCCTCCGCCTCTTTGATTTTTTCGTCTGTTTCCTTCAATTTTATATCGATATCCTGAAGCTTTTTGACGTCCTGCTGGACAGTTATGAGCATGTCCTTGTAAAATTCCATTTCTTTCTGGATCTCCTGGATCTGTGGCTTTGGCGGCTCTGGAACATCCGGCAGATCAGAAAACCGGCATTCTTCATCTGTTATTTGACCCAACATGGCCTTTTGGGCCTGCTCGTTCATATACCTTGCGTTTACATGGTCTCCCCTCCCGGCCGCCGCAGAGGCTTTATTTGAAAAATAGGCAGCACAGCGAAGCCTGTCCGATAGAGATAGCGCGGATGTGTCATAGTTGGCTGTGCCCCGAGGCTGCAATTCGTTTTCAAGGACACCCAAAAAGCCGTCCAGACTGCCAGAATCGTGGGAGCCCGCAACATCGAACGAAGAAGGATTCCCAAAAATGGACTCCAATTGTCGCTTATCCTTTTTCCTTTGATGGGAGGATTTCTCCTCCCAATCTCTCAATCTTGCAATCCTCTCCTGACGCTCCTGTTCCTTCTTCTTCGCGAGCGCTTCCTGATAGGCAGCAGCGGCGGCGGCAGCGGCGGCGGCATTGTTTTGCTGAGGGTTGATGGCATTTTCTATCATCATGCCAATTAAGTTGATCCCCATATTCATCACCATATCTTTAGCGAATTGTTCTGAACCTACAGATCCTCCAAGCCCTCCAAGCGGCATCCCGCCTCCGCTGCCCCC
>JAFDFV010000107.1 GCA_019309665.1 Deltaproteobacteria bacterium
TTTGAAAGTGCATTGGTGAATTTATTTATGGCTATGAACTATGTCGGCCTGGGTTCTCTCGAAGATGCCCTTGTAGAAGCCAGAAAGATTGACAACAAATTAAATATGTTCAATGCACAATATGAAGATGATAAAAAAAATGTTTACAGAGAAGATGCATTTATCCGTTTTTTAATGGGAGTCCTTTACGAAGCGGAAGGAGAGATAAACGATGCATATATTTCCTGCTGGAAGGCTGAGAATATATATAAAAATGACTATATTAGAAACTATGGAGTGTCTCCGCCGGTTTTTCTGATTGAGAATTTACTTACATTGTCCCGAGAATTGGATTTTCATGAAGAATTCAGGAAGATTCAAAATGAATATAATGACGTTTTGTTTATTAACCCGATTGAGAAAAAAAGCCTGGCAGAGATATTTTTTATTCACTACAATGGCTTGGGGCCTGTAAAAGTTGAAGCATTTTTTCCAGTTCCAATGCCTGATAATTATGTGGCAAAGATCGTTTATCCTGAGTTTAATAAAAGAAGATATCGAATTTCTAAAAGCAGGATTTATCTGGAAAATTTGAGTACCGGTCGTTCATATATTTTTGAAACGGAATTGATGGAAGATATAGCTTCCATTGCTGTAATGAATTTAAAAAACAGGATAAACAGAATTAAGGCAAAAGCCATTGCCAGGGCCACTGCAAAATATCTAACAGCAAGGCAGGCTTATAAGGCTGCAAAGCGTCAGGGCGGCGAACTGCTTGGATTGTTAGTCCAAGCCGCAAGTCAAGCTGCAAGCTGGGCATCGGAGCAGGCAGATGTTCGCCACTGGAGATTGCTGCCGGCAGAAATCAGGTTTGGAAGAATACTTATTCCTCCGGGAGAATATAAAGGGCGAATAGACTTTGTGGATTCCAATCGTGCGGTTGTTATTTCAAAACAAATCCAAAATTTTACCGTGAAAAAACGTGAAAAAAAGTTTTTCATGTTTCGCACTGTAAATTAGGTAACCGTTCACGGTTTACAGTTATCGGTTCACGGTTGAAAAAAACAGAAGGTAAAGGAGAATTATTGGGGTCCTCTGCTGCGCCCCATCAAATATTGCGGATGCGAAAGAATTAATTCAAGAGTTGAAATCAATATCCAAAATGCTTCAATCGTTGCATAGTTTATTAAAAAAACTGTGAACTGTGAACCGACAACCGTGAACGGTTACTAAATTAGAATGGTTATAGGGGAGTTTTAATTGAGCGGATTTGCTAAACAATTATATTTGGCTGTTTTGTGTACAGTTCTCGTTTTAATAGTGGCTGGATGTTCTATCAGTCAGAGAACACATGAAGAAGAGATCCGGGCAAGAGCGAGTATGGCTTTTGATGGATTGAAAGCAGAAGAATCTGGAGAAGAAAGCACGGCTTATTCTAATGAGAGCAGGCAGGCAGGGCGTTCAAATCTGATTGAAGCGAAGGAAAATAAAACATTGCAAGTCAAGCAGGGGAAAAAGCCGGACTGGACAGACAAAGAAAGTGAGCTTTATCCTGCTTCAATGTATTTGACCGGCGTAGGATATGGCCCTGATCGCCAGTCAGCAGAAGATAAGGCCCGCTCCGAAATCGCCAAGATATTTTACAGCAATATTCATTCCCGCACCAGTATTTTTCAGGAATATTTGAAAACAACATCTAAAAGCAAAGAAAAAGTTACAGAACTGTTCGACATTGAAGAGATTACCAAAGTGTCCACCCAGAAGGTCCTTTCCGGAGTTAGAATAGCCCAGGTCTTTCAGCAAACAAAACCGGATAATGTTTTTTATGCTCTTGCGGTTCTCGATCGGAAGCAATCAGCCATGATACTGAAATATAAGATTCAGGAGTTGGATATTGAAATCAGGAGGCTTATCCACAATGCAGAAAAAGAAGAGGACAAGCTTTCAAAAATAAAAATACTAAAGGAAGCTATTCAACAATATATACTGAGAGAGGCTTACGATGCAGAATTCAGGATCGTTAACAAATCCGGAAAAGGTGTTTCATCTGATACCGGTTTTAATGAGATTAAAAATCGTTTAACAACTATTCTGCTCAGGGATTTTCTTATTTTTCTTTCAGTCAAAGGCGACAGGGCAGCGGAAATTCACGAGGCTCTGGTTGAAGGGCTAAACAGACAAGGGTTTTCTATTTCTGAAGATTTTAACAAAGCAAGCGTTGTAGCCAGGGGTAATGTGGAAATAAGGCCTATTGAATTCGGAGCACAGGAGTGGAAATATGTCAGGTGGAGGGTATATTTTGATTTAATAGATCAGAAGGGAGGAGCTATATTTGGAAGTATCGGCAAAACCGGCAGAGAGGGCCATATTAACTTGTCTCAGGCTGAGGATCGCGCTGTTCTTAAAGTAAAAAAAATACTTACAGCCGATATTGCTGATGATATAACTAAATACATTTTTTCTCAGCAGGTCAAGTAATCGGGTCATAGCTTCGGCCAATAGACAACTGCGCATGCTGTTTGTGAACCATACCTATCATGGGCAAAATTGATGATTGTCGATTGATGATTGATGATTGATGATTTGTGGAATCGCTTCGCTCTGTTTTTTTGTTATAAAATTAATAGAATACCTTCAATCATAAATCGACAATCATAAATCATCAATTTTTTGTTTAATATAGTATAGTGGCCGAAGTTAGAACCATGCCTAAATAATCATTATGTTCATTAACTCAAAAAAGGAGGTCACCATGAAAACAAAAAGATTAATTATTGTGTTTGTTGTTCTTGCTTTGGGATTATTTATTGTCGCTGGTTGCGCAACAACTCCAACCATGGAAGCAAAAGGGCCGGATTGGATCTGGAAAGGAAGCGGCGCATTTGATGATGCAGAAACAGGGAAGCTCTTTTATGGAGTAGGTATTGCTTCCGGTATCAAGAACAAGGCTCTTGCCCGATCAGCAGCAGATGACCGTGCCAGGGCGGAAATAGCTAAAATTCTTGAGATATATGTCGCTGTTTTGGCCAAGGATTACATGGCCTCCACCACAGCCGGTGATATGTTGCTTTCTACGGAAGAACAACATGTTGAACAGGCACTGAAAACTTTTTCAAAAACCACACTTCATGGAGCTATAATTGTCGATAGATGGATGGATCCTAATGATGGAACTTCCTATTCTCTATGCAAACTTGACCTTTTTGCTTTTAATGAGGCACTTGATAAAAATAAAGAATTAAACAGCAAAGTTCGGGACTATGTGAGACAAAATTCTGAAAAACTTCACAAACAGCTCGAATTAATGGAACGGAAAGAATGAGAAGTCATCGGCTGGTAATATTTTTTGTCATGTTTTTTATATTTTCTGCAGCCTGTCCCTTATTTGCTCAAATGGATGATATGGAGAAGGAATTTTTCGAAGAAGTGGCAAAAATGGAGGGGGATTATAAGCAATTCGAAAAACAGGCTTTTGAAGAATTCCAGCGAGAAGTAAAAGCCATGTGGGAGGACTTTGTTGTCTCTACAAAAAAGGATTGGGTTGAATATTCCGAAGATAAGACCGGCAGAAGCCGTGTAGATTTTGAGGCAGGTGAAGTCTTGGTGGAAGTCGTAATACCAAAGGTAGAGGTTGATCGGGATCCGGATAGTTTAGATAAAAAACTTACAGAGGAAATTGAACGCCTCATCGTTGATAAAGGAAAAAACCGGGATTATGATTTGCCGCCAAAACCAGCAAAAGAAAAAAAGATTCCCCCTTCACCTCTTCTGACCTCGCCCGTGCTTGCCGGGCAATTAAAGAACAAAAAAGGCAACCCTGTTACAGAAAAAAACAAAAAAGAGTTTGCAAAGGAAATTGTAAAGACAAAACCTGTAATCAAGAAAGATGTGAAGACTGATAAAGGAGATATGGTCAGAGTGCAGGTTAAATTTTTGCTTGTACCTGATCATATTCGGATTCGCGCAGAAAGATATCTCGATAATGTCCGCCAACAGGCTGAAAGATTTTCTATCTCTGTTCCGCTTGCCTTTGCCGTTATTCATACTGAGTCATATTTCAATCCAAAGGCAACAAGCCATGTGCCCGCCTACGGGCTAATGCAGCTTGTGCCGAGATCCGGTGGCTGGGATGCTTACAAATATGTTTATGGTTATGGCAAGGAGCTTTCTTCTGATTATCTTTATGATTCAGATAATAATATAGAACTGGGCTGCGCTTACCTTGGACTTATAAAAAATCGCTATTTCAGGAAGATCCAAAATGCGGACAATGCTCTATATTGTGCAATTGCTTCGTATAATACAGGGGCAGGGAACCTCAGCAGGGCACTCTGTGGAAAGAAACAGATAGGTTGCGCCGTTGATAGGGTTAATACCATGAAACCTGACGAGCTTTATGTTTATCTTAGAAAAAATCTACATCATCAGGAGACACGGGATTATTTAAAAAGAGTTTCCGAACGTATGAAGCTCTATAAAGAGTGGGAATAGGGTTTATCCCAACCGCGAATATTGTAATAATCCTTCAGCATAGCCTTGAGTTCTTTTTCTTTAATGCTGTGACCTGTTTTGAGCATTTTTTTATACAAGCATTGCGGAAGGTTGTCATCTTCCGGCTTTAGACCTTCGCGTATATTAAATTTGCGAACTATGTTTGAAATTTCTGCCGCACTTTTTTTAAGATAAGTTTTATCTCCATTCAGTCCCGTCGTTGCGTTAATTATTTGACCTATCCTTTTCCAGGGATACAGGTCTCTGTAAAATCTGCATAAAATCAGGGCATCAAACAGGGTTAGGCGATCTTCAAAGTCAACAAGGAGCTTAGCCTTTCCTTGTATAATTTCAGGATCGATCAATCCGGTTAGTTCCGGATTATGAAAGGTTGCCCTTAAGTGACATGCGCCTCTGTCGGAAGTTGCAAATGCAAGTCCGCAGCCTTTTAGAACTCTTGGATCATAACCGGGCAGCTCTAAACCCTTCACATGAACAGCTATGTCTTCCATGTCCCATTCTTTTGCAGCATGTCTGATTCCTCTTGCAAGGATATCACCTATGTCTTTTCTTTTAGCAATTTTTTTTAAAAGATCGGCTATTGCATCTACATTCCCATAGTCTATTTCAAAATCTATTTTTTTATTTTTTGCAGCCTCGATTGTAAATCCGCAGAGATTACCTGCCGTAATTGTATCCATTCCCATTCTGTCGCAGATATCATTTAAATAGGCGATTTCTTCAATACTGTCTATCATGCATATGCCGCCAAAGGCATAAATAGTTTCATATTCCGGCCCCTCCAGCTTAAGCCCTGCGTGACGGCCGTTTAGGACAGTAGTCCTTCTACCGCATGCTATAAAGCATTTTGGGCAGGCATGAGGTTCAACTCTGCATTGCTTATGAAGAGCTTCAGCGCTGATGTTCGGCCATTTGTCATAGAATCCTTCAGACCAGTATTTTGTAGGAAACGCTTTGGCCTTATTTATTATTTTGACCATACTTGGAGTTCCCCAGGATTTGTAGGTACGAACAGAAGGGCTGTCCTTTGCTTCTAAGGCTATTTGTTTTGAAAGCTTTATTACTTTTTCTTTGTCAAACAGAGACCTCCTCTTATCGCCTTTAAATACAATTGCCTTGAGCTTTTTTGAACCCATGACTGTTCCAACTCCTGTCCTTCCTGCAGAATGCCAGTAGTTGTTTTGAATGACCGCAAATCGGACAAGATTCTCCGCTGCCGGCCCGATTACTATGGAGCCGCATTTATCTTTATCCTGAGCCTTGTGCCCGAATCGTTTGTTTACCATGTCTTCAGTTTCAAATGTGTCCAGACCCCAGATATCGCCGGCGTCATGAAAAACAGCTCCTTTGGGATGAATTTCAAGAACAGAGGGCCTGTCATTTTTTCCTGTTATAACTATGGCGTCAAAACCTGTTGAATCTATAGCTTCCGGGACTTTACCTCCGGCGTAGGACTCAGAGTAGAATCCTGTCTGGGGCGATTTGGTAAAAACTCCATACCTGCATGACCCCCATATAATGCTGCCTGTAACAGGTCCGGTTGCAAAAATCAGGCAGTTGGCAGAGGAAAGAGGATCTACGCCCTCAGGGTTCAGCTTATATAAAAAATATGAAGCCAGCCCCTTTCCTCCCAAGTATTTAATGAAGATTTCATCCTTTATAGGGACAATACTATATTTTTTATTTGTAAGATCAATTTTCAGCAGTCTGCCGTAAAAACCGTCCATCATAATTTCCTGTCTTCAGTTGAATAATCTATAAATTAATCGTATTATCAGAAATTTGAAAACTCAAAAGTAACTTGTTAACAATTAGAGGTGGCGGGCACTTAAATTTAAATGCCCGCTGCCTCATGTTAATCTCATAATTGAGTTTTCAAATTTCTGATAGTATTCAATATTGAATTTGAAAAATTTACAAACTCCGCTCGCGAGAAATACGGGCCAGGATTTTTCCAATTAACGAGCATTCAAGACCAAAAGGAAGATAGCCCGCATAACCAAGAACAGGCATTTCGAACACTTGAAATCGTTGAACAAATGGAACGTTGTATATCCATTTTGCCAAGCTGAAGTAGTTCCACCCGGAGATTGAGAAAATCGTATATTTTTTTCAAATCTTTTGCATAGGTTTTGCAAAAAGGGATTTTATCTACTAAAAGGATATTTATCTTATATTTGTCAATATGTGTTAAAAGGGTGATCATTATGCCGCAATTAGCTATTTATATCGATGATAAGTTATCAAGGAAATTGAATAAAGCCATAAAGGTTTCAGGGAAATCGCGGTCTATCTGCAAAATTGGGGTTAACGAGATATAGATCAAGTTTTAAGTATCATAAACATTAATTTGGCGTGACCGTCCTTATCGTGGAGCAAAAAGTGTGTGAGGCGCTTGAAGTTTGCCATCATGTTTATTCGATAAAGCTGGGCAAAATCGCTTATTTCGGAAAGCCGGAAATTATCAAAAACGACAAGGATAAGCTGAGGGAGTTGTTTTTATGAAAGCAGCAAAAGATTATATTGTTTTTTCTCTGGATGTACCTTCTTTAAAGGAAGCAAAGCAATATATTGCGCTTCTTTCAGAATATGTTGGTATGTTCAAGGTAGGGCTTGAGCTGTTTATAAGCTCCGGGCCTGAAATCATTAAGATTATAAAGACTTCAGGAAAAGCTAAAATTTTTCTGGATCTTAAACTCCATGATATTCCTGCGACTGTTTCACGTGCAATGACAAGCATTGCTGATTTAGGTGTTGATTTTGCGACTGTTCATTGTGGAGAAAATAAAGAAATGCTTGAAGCGGCTGTTGCCGGAAGTGCCGGGAAAGTAAGCGTAGTTGGTGTTACGGTGTTAACAAGCGTATCAGGAGAAGATATTGATGCTGCCGGCTTTCGTTCTGAATTTTCTTCAGATATATCCCTGCTGGTAATGAAAAGAGCGCAGATGGCTATGAAGGCTGGATGTGTGGGAGTCGTATGCTCTGGTCTTGAAGTAAAAATGATAAAGAAAAATTTTGGTAAAGATTTTGTTGCATTAACGCCAGGCATACGACCATCTTGGCAAAGATGATCAGCGGCGCATAACTACTCCGGCCCAGGCAATTGAGAATGGATCAGATTATTTGATAATCGGCAGGCCCATCAGAGATGCAAAAAACCCTAAAGAAGCAGCCATTCATCTATCTGAAGATATAGAGGAAGCCCTTCACTCCCTGTCCAATCCAAAAGCCGAATGAAGCACCCGAACCGCCAGTTCGGCATACTTTTCTTTAATTACACAGGATATCCTGATTTCTGAAGTGCTTATTAATCTGATATTAATATTTTCGGCGGCAAGAGTAGAAAACATTGTTGAAGCTACTCCCGAGTGACTCTTCATTCCAACGCCGGTAACAGATATCTTTGCGATATTTTCGGCTGACAACACCTCTTCTGCTTTAATTTTTTCAGCTACTTTTTTCGATATTTTCAGCGCTCTATTGAAGTCAGTTTTTGCAACCGTGAATGTAAGGTCGGTCAGACCGCTTGCTCTGGTATTTTGAATTATCATGTCAACAAGAATGCCTGACTTTGCAAGGGGAGAAAAAATTTTTGCTGCGATACCCGGCTGATCGGGAACTTTTTTCAGGGTTATACGTGCTTCATTTTTATTGCAGGTTATGCCGGATACTACAAGATGTTCCATCTCGGAATCTTCATTAACAACCATAGTTCCCTCCTCCTCACTGAAAGATGATCTAACATGTACCGGGACATTATATTTTTTTGCAAATTCAACCGAACGAATCTGCAAGACCTTGGCGCCAAGGCTCGACATCTCCAGCGTTTCGTCATAGGATATTTTGTCAAGTTTTCTTGCTTTCTCACAAATATTTGGATCCGCAGTATATATTCCGTCAACATCAGTATAAATTTCACATAGATCAGCCTTAATTGCTGTGGCTATTGCTACAGCAGATGTGTCTGAGCCTCCGCGGCCAAGAGTCGTGATGTTTCCATCAGGGTCGCAGCCCTGGAATCCGGCAACAACTACGATGGTATTTTTTTCAAGAAGCTCTTTTATACGACCGGCTCCTATGTCAAGAATACGCGCATTACCAAAATCGCGGTTTGTTAAAACTTCTGCCTGATATCCCAGCAATGATTTTGCAGGGTAGTTCATTGATTTTAATGTTATGGCAAGAAGGGCTGCGGTTGTTTGCTCTCCTGTGGCAAGCAGAACATCGAGCTCACGTTTTTCCGGAGAGTCGGTAATCCGGCCGGCCATATTGAGAAGACCGTCTGTGGTACCTGCCATGGCCGAAAGGACTACAACTACATTATTTCCCTTGTCAAAGGTTTTTGCAACTCTATTTGCGACATAACGAATCCGCTCGAGGTCAGCTACAGAAGTGCCGCCGTATTTTTGAACAATTAATCCCATGTTTTCTCCCTATCAGATTTTCCCCTCTAAGTCCACGCGCAGTCATGCTAATTTTTCGTGATTCATTATTCAATATATCTATATGAATTGCCAAATATTCCGGAAGAAAATTTTTCGGAAGTTTATCTGCCCATTCGATAGCTACGATTCCGTCACTGCGGAGTATTTCGTAAAGGCCGATATCATCAAAATCAGCATAATTTTCTATGCGATAAAGGTCAACATGAAACAAATGATATCTACCGGGATATTCGTTTATCAAAGTGTAGGTTGGGCTTGTTATGTAATAATTATCCGGGACATCAAGACCTTTAGCCAACCCTTGAACAAATGTAGTTTTTCCGCTTCCAAGATCACCGGTTAAGGCTAAAACGGTTCCTGAATCAAGGTGTTTTCCTGTTTTTTCCCCAAGAGCCCGGGTTTCTTCAAGAGAATTGGTTATTATTTGGACTTGTTTGTTAATCATTAATAAAATGTTGTATCTGCCCTGGTATAGCGCTCATAACTTCCGTTGCCAGAAAACCAAAGGGGGCTATATTTTTTTGCAGCGTATCAGCGGCAGCTCCGTGTAAATAAACGCCCGCATGAGTGGCTGATTCAGGAGAATAACCCT
>JAFDFV010000108.1 GCA_019309665.1 Deltaproteobacteria bacterium
CTTATTGCTTCCAAAAGGCGTAATGTCCCGAGTGCGTCGGCATTAGCAGTATACTCCGCTGTTTCAAAAGAAACCTGGACATGACTCTGAGCAGCCATATTATATATTTCGTCAGGCTGCACATCCTGGATTATGCGTATAAGATTCGTGGCGTCTGTTAAATCTCCATAATGCATGAAGAAACGAATATTTTCCTCATGCGGATCTTTATATAAGTGATCTACTCTTGCTGTATTAAATGATGATGATCTGCGTTTAATACCATGTACTTCGTAGTTCTTTTTTAATAGAAACTCAGCCAAGTAAACTCCATCCTGACCCGTGATTCCTGTTATGAGCGCTTTTTTCATAAAAAAACCATCCTTTTTTTATCTATTTTATCAAGAATATTATCTCATTTAGAGGCATCAGGTTTCTTGGCCTGTTCAAGCGCAATCTCGCTTACCGCAGAAAGTGTCTTTGAACCAGAGGCACCTTCAATGGCCTTCACTGCAATATTCTGTACTTTTTCATTAGCTTCAGCCAGTTCTTCCGTCAACCGTTGAAGCCTTTTTTCCTGGTCTTTTGCCGTAGTCTCCAGAGTTTTAATCTTAAGCTCAGCGACACGACTTTCTGTCTCGACGTCTTTAGCGATCAATTGCGCCTGGATTTTGGCCTCTTCAGATGCCTTCTTGCAGGCGGCTATCTCCGCCTCTTTGACTGCCTTTGAAAGCTCTGCGGGGAAGAACTCCACTTTCTTCGCCATCTCTGCGAACTGTTTCTCCTTTTCAGCAATTGCTTCCTCCCGCTCCGCAAATTCCTTTTCCTGATTGATTCTCATTTCTTCCAGATTTGTCATTAAGGCTTTCTTCTCTTCCTCATATACATCTTTTTCCTTCTTTCTCTGAAGGGCTAAGTTATACTTATATTCTTCCTCTTCGCGCTGCCGGAGCTTCTTTAACTCGGCATCTCTTTCCTTCCCGGCCTGCTCATGCTCATCTTGTTCTCTAATCCATTCCGCCCGCTTTTGTTCCATCCCCAAGCCAAATTTCTCTTCCTGGTCTTTCATTTCAGCCTCAAAGGCCCGGCATTTTTCCTCATGTTCTTGAACCAGAGCTGACAGGGTATCCGCAGCCAAATGGATATCATGGACTTCTTCCAGATTGGCTTTTTCTATTTCAATTGCCTGTTGAATTTCTTTTAGTTTATTTGCTTCCCCAACCAGTTCTTCAGAAACCTCTGAGAGCGCTTTGCCCACATTAAGATGGAGATCGGCCAAATCCTTTACAATTGATTCCACCGTGCTGGTAGAAGCCTTTGCCACTACCTCTTTTTCGGCTTTTTTCTTCTGTTCCTGCTTTTTCTCAGGCAAGCCGGACTCAGCCTTTGCTTCCAGTTTCTTCAATAGCTCATCGTAGGCTCTGAGCATCTCGGTCTTGGTTTGCTTCATCGTTAATTGCTCGTATTTAGATGGCATAAAAACCTCCTGTAAATAAACCCTCAATTGATCTATATCAAATCTTCTATTTTATTCAATAGTAACTATCTTGCTTTGTGAAATACATTCTTTTAGAATATCTTCCATAATATTCTGTTGGGAGTCAATTGAGGTTATTAGAATTTTATCGAACGAGAATGAGTTAATCATAGCAGGATCTGCGATCATATAACCCAGGAATTCCTTACCTGCTTTTAAAACATCAAAGACTGCAACCATTTCAATGGATGTCTCCTGTAAAGATATATATGCAATTTCAGCAAAGTCACTTGCTCCGCAAAAAACAATTTTACTGACTCCCTCTGCCTCAAGTTTTTGAAAAAGTTTACGGAATTTGTGGCGGGCATCCTTATAAAACTTATAAGAATGCTGGATATACTTATATGCCAGCCTTGTTTTTTCAACAGCTCCTTCGGGCGTAAGAATATACTTTACCCTATTCTTAGGAATAGTTGTGATCTTGAAAAAACCTTTGTGAGCAAGACGTTTGATAAACGAATTAACAAGCCCCAGAGAAATATCCAGCTTTTTTGCAAGCTCCCGCTGGCTCTGAACGTGGTTTTCCTCAATTTCTTCAAGAAGTTTTAATGTTCGTATGTCTTTATGATCCATGATAAAATGAAAAAGATTAAGAGAAGGATTTCGGCAAAAGCGCATATATAGACTGTCACATATTAAATTGTACAAGGCTAGAGGGAGAAGGCTGTATTGTAATACGCCGACGACCGATAACGCAGTGAAATTTAATATGTGACAGTCTATAGCTCCGCCTGGTGGGTTACAGAGCGCTTATTGAAATTCACTGAAGAGATTTGATTCGGGTTGTTCAAGCATTGAACATGTTTTTTTCTTAATGTCAAGCTTAATAAATTATGTATTGGGTCGGGTCAATAATGCCTGCTTCTTTAAAGCCCTGCTTTCTTATAATGCAACTGTCACACTCACCGCACGCCAGGCCATCTGAAGAAGGATCATAGCAGCTATGCGTCAGAGAAAAATCAACACCAAGGTCAACTCCTTTTTTAATAATTTCCGCCTTGGTCATATGGATAAGCGGAGTCCTGATTTTTAGTTTTGTTTTGCCTTTTACGGCCGCCTTTGTTGCAAGATTTGCCATTTGCTCAAAAGCTTCTATATATTCAGGCCTGCAGTCAGGATAGCCGCTGTAGTCAATCGCATTAACTCCGATAAATATGTCGGATGACTGAAGAACCTCTGCCCAGGCAAGTGCATAAGAAAGAAAGATTGTATTTCTTGCCGGAACATATGTTACCGGTATTTCATCCGCCATCCTCCGTGCATTCCTATGTTTTGGCACATTTAGATTATTATCTGTAAGTGCTGAACCGCCAATTTTTCTTAGATCTATATCTATTATAAGATGTTTTTTTACACCCATGACATGTGCCACTTTCCTGGCTGCTTCTATCTCAACGGAGTGACGTTGTTTATAAAAAAAACTTAAACTGTATATTTCAAAGCCCTCTTGTTTTGCAATAGCCATAACTGTTGTAGAATCAATTCCCCCGCTTGAAAGTACAACTGCTTTTTTTTTCGAAACCATAATATATAACCTCAGCCAAATAGTTAAACCTAAGTTGAGCGATTTTTTGCGAAGATATGTGTTGGGATCTTGATGCATAAGGATTTGCAAAAACCACAGGCATACCCGTGGATATGTCGAGGATTTTTGCGAAGCCTTTAAAGCTATAATTTAAGTAATTAAATTTAACCTACTAAAATAGCATAGTATTTGAGATTTTTCCACCGCAAAGAGAACGAAGAACCCAAATGAATTATACCCCCTTCTCTTTCTCCGGCCATATAACCTTGTGCAACTGAATTTGAAGTCTTACCCTAAGGCCGTCTTCAAGTATCCACTCTGCAAGTTGTGATGGATGCATTTGCTCAATCAGAGGAGAAAAAAGTACATTTCTCATGGGAAATCCGGGAGATATTAATTTTGTCGTTTCTTTAGCAAATTCATAATCTTTGCGGCTTCCCAGTACAAACTTTATCTGGTCGTTCTGATTAAGTCTTTTAAGATTTTCCAAATCATTTTTATCATTCTCGCCGCTTGAAGGACATTTTATATCAACTATTTTTATACAACGGCTATGGACCATGCTTATATCAATACTACCGTTTGTTTCTAATAAAACTTCATATTTTTTTTCCAGAAGCCTGTCAATCAATAGAGGCGTGTCGCCCTGAAGCAGAGGCTCTCCCCCAGTGATTTCAATAAGCGGGCATTTATAATTATCAACTCTGGACAGGATTTCTTCGATTCTCAATTCAACCCCTTCATAATAAGCATAGGCGGTGTCACAGTATGAGCATCTTAAATTGCAGCCTGTAAGTCTGACAAAAATGCAGGGAACTCCGCTATATATCGATTCGCCCTGAATGCTGTAGAATATTTCGTTTACTATAAGAGACATGGTAACCACTCAGCAGGGCTACGTCATTTAAGATGATAACATGCTGACTTAACTATAATTGTTTACTTATGGGATTTTCTATAAATTCGAAGCACGAAACACGAAATCCAAAACAAATACGAATGACCAAAATCCAAAATTCTAAACGTGCCGAGCCCAGAAGATATTGGATAACTGTCTGAAATGTTTTGGTCATTTGATATTCGAAATTAGATATTGTTTCGAGTTTCGAGTTTCGAGTTTCGAGTTTCGGATTTTGAAGTCCCCAGAAACTCCTAATATTAAAGCTTTAGCACCGACTTTGATGTTTCCCTAAACTACTCAGGTTGTTGGTTGCCATATTAGTACATTATATGTTATCCTAAATCAACGTAAACAAAATGTAACTACTCAGGTTCACGGTTCAACGGTTCAAGGTTAAAGAGTGATGAAAAAAATATGTCTGATGAAAAATACCATCCAGGAGTATGCATGGGGATCCCATACCGCTATTGCTGATCTTCTGGGTAATCAGTCTCCTTCAACAAAACCCCAGGCGGAACTGTGGATGGGTGCGCACCCAAAGTCACCTTCTTTAGTTCAATATGGCGGCAAGTGGCTATCTTTACTTGAATTGATAAAACAATCCCCTGCAGATATTCTCGGAAAAGAAATAGCTGCAAAATTTGACAACAAACTTCCATATCTCTTCAAAGTCCTTGCTGCATCAAAACCTCTTTCCATACAAGCTCATCCAGACATTAAACAGGCAGAACAAGGCTTTGAAAGAGAAAATAGGCTGAAAATATCGTTAGATTCTCCAAACAGAAACTATAAAGATGAAAACCACAAGCCCGAGTGTATTTGTGCTTTGACTCCTTTTGTGGCTCTATGTGGTTTTCGCAAAATTACAGAAATCATTTCTCTTATGGAGAAAATCTGCCTGAAAGTTTTGTACAAAGAACTTAATAATCTTAAAAGACAACCAAATTCAGAAGGCCTGAAAAGTTTTTTTTGCTCCCTTATAACAATAAACGGCAGGACAAAAAAACAAATCATAGAACATGCAATTACAAATGCACAAAAACTATCCGAAGATAATCCCGGCTTTAAATGGATGATAAATCTTTACAAAGAGTATCCTGATGATATGGGAGTTTTTGCACCGATTCTTTTGAACTTAATTTCTCTTAAACCAGGCCAGGCACTTTTTCTCCATTCTGGAGAGCTTCACGCATATCTCGATGGCCTTGGGATAGAATTGATGGCAAATTCAGACAACGTACTTAGGGGCGGGCTGACAAAAAAACACATCGATGTTCCGGAACTTTTAAACGTACTTAACTTTAAAGAAACGGATGTTAATATTCTTTTATCGCAAAAGAATAAAAATTTTGAAGAAGTTTACCACAGTATGGCCGAAGAATTTGTTCTGTATGTAATTTCTGATAAAAAAAACATATCATATACAAGCCCTGAAAAAAGAAGTGTTGAAATAATTCTTTGTACTGATGGAAAGGCTTCCATTACAGATATCAGTATAAATGAAAATATACTTCTGAAAAAGGGAACATCGGTTATTATCCCCTCTTCGGTTAACAAGTATAGAATCGAAGGTAAAGCCACACTTTACAAAGCCTCGGTACCTGTTTAAAAAACTCTGTTGTTTAAAAAACTCTTGACATACAAATTTTGATAATATAAATACGAGCGGTCAAATTAAAAAAACAATTACAACTTAGGAGATTTTTAGTGGTACACAAGCATTCAGGCAACTGTTATCGGTATTTTTATTGCTATTTTTTTAGTACCGGTCTGCCTGCATGCGCTGAGACAAGATAAATTTGATAAGCGCAACAAGCCGTGGGTAGACTTTAAAACGCACGGTTTTTTAGAGGCCGTGGAGAAAACTTCGCGGCCTTTTTTGGTTTAAAGGGAGGTTAAAAAGGAGGAGAATATTATGACAATCTTAGGCAAACATATCCGTATGGAACGTATAATCAACCGGAATACAAAAAAAACCATAATTGTTCCTATGGATCACGGTATCTCAGTGGGCCCTATCGACGGCCTGCAGGACATGAAGAGTATTATACAAAAGGTGGCTGAAGGGGGCGCTAATGCTATTGTTGAACACAAAGGACTTGTTAGCGAAGGCCATCGCGGCAAAGGTAATGACGTAGGCCTCATAATACATCTGTCCGGCTCAACATCCCTATCACCTTATCCCAACGCAAAAACTCTTGTCTGCTCAGTAGAAGAAGCTGTCAAACTCGGTGCAGATGCTGTTTCCATACATGTAAACCTGGGTGATGCCGGTGAAAAGGAAATGCTGAATGATTTCGGCAAAGTCGCCTATGAGGCACGCACATGGGGCATGCCCCTTCTTGCGATGATCTATCCCAGGGGCGAAAAGATAAAGGACGAGTATGACGTTAAAGTCATCAAACACGCTGCCAGAGTAGGAAATGAGATGGGAGCGGATATCGTTAAGGTTTCCTACACAGGTTCAATAGATAGTTTCAAGGAAGTTGTTGAAGGCTGCTCCGTACCCGTGGTAATTGCAGGTGGAGCCAAAATGGACTCGGATCAGGAAATACTGGAAATGGTAAAAGGTTCAATTGATGCCGGAGGCTCCGGTGTTTCCATAGGTCGAAATGTTTTTCAGCATAGAGATCCAAAACAAATGGTGAAAGCTATTTCAGCCGTTGTAAATGATAAGAGCAGCGTGGAAGATGCCTTGAAAATTTTGGAATAATTTTATTGGGGGGGAAGATAATGCGAAAAATCTGGGTAAAGGTGGATCCCTGGGATAAAAAAATGGTAACAACCGCCCTTGAGGGCGGGGCTGACGGCATAATGGTACCAAAGGGATTTACCGATAAAGTAAAAGAACTGGGCAGAATTCAGACAATTTCAGAGGACGGCGACTTAAAAACAGGCGAAGATGTAATATTTTTTACAATTAAAAGCGGAAAAGACGAAGAAGAAATAGTAAAGCTCAGTCAGAATAAAAAAGTTATTCTTCAATGCAGTGACTGGACAATAATACCTCTGGAAAACTTAATAGCAAAAGGAGCTGAGGTTATTGCTCAGGTTAACAGTTTTGAAGATGCCCAAACCGCCTTCGGCATTCTGGAAAAAGGTGTAAATCATATCCTTTTTCATACAAAAGACCCGCTTGAATTGAAAAAGGCTCTTTCTCAACTGAGATCGCTGGAAGACAAAACTCCTCTTGAAACAGCCAGAATTGTGGAAGTAATTTCTGTCGGAATGGGTGACAGAGTATGTGTTGACACATGCACATCAATGACTTCCGGGCAGGGAATGCTGATTGGGAACAGCAGCAGTGCATTGTTTCTGGTACATTCGGAAAGCATTTCCAATCCCTATGTATCCCCCAGGCCTTTCAGGGTAAATGCAGGGCCGGTTCATGCATATACAAGGGTTCCTGGCGACAAAACCAAGTATCTTTCGGATCTTTCAGCAGGAGATCAGGTAATAATCGTCGATTTCAAGGGCAACACGACAGTTGGTATTGTGGGTCGCCTAAAAATTGAGAAACGTCCATTAATGCTGGTTAAGGCGGTTGTTGGCGACAAGCAGATATCTACTATTCTTCAGAATGCGGAAACAATTCGCTTGACTGATCCTGAAGGAAAAGCAGTATCAGTTGTAGCCCTGAAACCAGGAGATGAAGTTCTTGTAGCGATCGAGGAAGGCGGCAGGCATTTCGGACATAAAATTGAAGAAACAATTACGGAAAAGTAATATCATGGCAAATTCCGAAAATACTAAAAACAATGACTCGACTCCAAAAATTGATACACTGCGGAAATCCATAGATGATATTGACGACAATATTCTTGATCTTATCAACAGAAGGCTTCTGCTTGCAAAGGCCATTGGACAAATCAAGGGACTAAGCAATGAGCCGATTTTAGACAGCACACGTGAAACAACAATTATCAAAAGGCTTTCAAGTATCAACAAAGGCCCCCTGATTAATAGTACACTCAGGCATATATTCACCGAGATATTTGCGTCGGCCCGTGAAATTCAAAAGCCGCAGCTTGTAACATATCTTGGGCCTGAAGCCACATTCACCCATATAGCAGCTATTAAGCATTTTGGACACAGTGTGTCATTTGTTCCACAGCCGAGTATCCGGGACATATTTTCCGAAGTTGAAAAAGGTGCATGCAATTACGGTGTTACACCTGTTGAAAATTCCATAGAGGGGGCTGTCAATTATACCCTGGACCTCTTCTTTGAATCCAATCTAAAAATATGTGCTGAATTATATCTTAATATATCTTTGGATCTTTTATCTAAAACAGGGAACTTGGATGATATCAAGGTAATATATTCACACCCTCAACCAATTGGGCAGTGTCGAGGATGGCTCAGAAAAAATTTGCCTGAAATTGCGCAGGAAGAATGTAGCAGCACGGCTTATGCAGCCCAAAAAGCCGCTGAAAATTCAGAAACAGCCGCAATTGCAAGTAGTGAAGCCGCAAGATTGTATAATTTACAAATAGTTGCATCTAAAATTGAGGATTTTTCAAGAAATATAACCAGATTTCTGGTAATTGGGCAAGATGAAATCCACATGACAGGAAACGATAAAACATCAATTATGTTCGCAACTTCTCACGTTCCAGGAGCTCTCTACAGAGTCCTGGAGCCAATTGCAAAATCTGGAATAAATATGCTTAAGCTTGAGTCGAGACCGACCAAACACGAAAACTGGAGTTACTTTTTCTTTGTTGATTTAGAGGGACATATCGAAGATCCAAAAGTTCAAGATACAGTATCAAAAATGAAAAATCTCTGCCAGTACCTTAAATTGCTTGGTTCATATCCAACATTTCAGGATTTGGATGGACATAAGTGCCTAAAGTGAGCTAAAGTATATTAAAGTGCCTAAAGTTAAGGAATGCGCCTTCGGTGCTGCCAATTTTAACTTTTTTACCATACAACTTTGCTCACTTTATTTCCGGCTGAGGTTATAATCAAGCTCTGAAAATAGATAGCACGCCGAAGGCGTACCACAACTTTAGGCATTTTAGGCACTTTAGCTCACTTTAGGCACTTTTTACTCATCTATCTTATCATATCGAATTCATTAGGTATAAAATGGAAATTTCTATACTATTATAAAGGAACTGTCAATTATGGATATTGATGCGAACACTTCACTTTTTTGCGTTATTGGAGATCCCATATCTCACAGTCTTAGTCCTGTTATGCATAACAGTGCGTTTGCCGATACAGGATATAAAGGAGTTTATCTTGCATTTAATGTTAAAGACGTGGCTTCAGCCGTTGCTGGAATAAGGGGCCTTGGCATTAAAGGCGTTAGTGTCACAATACCGCATAAGCTGACTGTAATGGCTTTTTTAGATGAAATAGATGAAAGCGCTATAAAGATTGGCGCTGTTAATACTATAATTAATAGACAGGGTAAACTTTTTGGTAGTAATACAGACTATCTTGGAGCAACAAACGCTCTGCTGGAAAAAACAAGCATCTATTGGGTATGGTATATTATCCGAAGGCGGCAGGTTAACCATTGTAAACATATTAGAAGATGAAGGAAAACAACTGGCAAGAGATCTTGGTGTGGAATATTATCCATTGCAGGAGTATAAAGATTATGACTGTCAAATACTTATTAATGCGACACCTATTGGGATGGATCCAAATATTGACGAAATGCCAATAAAAAAAGAGTATCTGCAAAAAGATATGGTTGTAATGGATGTTGTTTACAATCCCCTGAAAACCCGGCTTTTAAAAGAGGCTGAAGATATCGGCTGCATTACAATAGGCGGAGTTTCAATGTTTGTTCACCAGGGTGTCGCTCAGTTTGAATTATGGACAGGAAAGAAAGCTCCTGTGGATGTTATGAGAAAAACCGTGCTGGATGCTCTTCAAAAAACATAACGGTTGTCGGTTTACGGTTCACGGTTTACGGTTGATTAAAACATAAAATTGTTAACTGTAAACCGACAACCGTAAACCGACAACTGTGAACCGTAAACCGTTACTTATGATTGATATTAAGACACAAAAAATAAAAAACAGTGAAGTTAATGTTCCAGGGTCAAAGAGTTATACACACAGGATTCTTATAGCGGCAGGTCTTTCCGATGGAGTCTGTAATATAATAAACTGCTTAAAAAGTGAAGACACCCTGCTCACCCTGAACGCTCTAAAGCAATTAGGCATAAGAATAGATGAAGACGAAGAGAAAGTTGTAATACATGGCTCTAAAGGATTGCTAAAACCCTGTAAGGATCCAATCTATCTTGCTAATTCCGGAACGTCGATGCGTCTTTTAACCGGAATTGTTGCAATCGGGGATGGCACATATACACTTACAGGCACAAAACGTATGTTTGAAAGGCCGATACAGGATCTTTTAGACGGTCTTAATCAGGCAGGAGTTGAAGCATTTGCCGTCAATGCCAATGGATGCCCTCCAATAAAAATCAAGGGCGGCAAAATAGATGGCGGTCATGTGGACATTAATTGCAGTATAAGCAGTCAGTATCTTTCTTCACTGCTCTTAATGGCACCATATACTGATAAAGGCCTTGAAATAACTGTAACCAAAGGACCGGTTTCCAGGCCTTATATTGATATGACTGTCGATATTATGACGAGGCTCGGGGTTAAGGTTGTTCGAGACGGATACAGCAGCTTTAAAGTCCCTGGAAATCAAATATACAAGGCAGGCAATTATTATGTTGAACCGGATTGTTCCCAGGCTGGATACTTCTGGGCTGCCGCTGCTATAACAGGTGCAAAGATAAAAGTTAAAGGAATATCAAAAAACTCAAGTCAGGGCGATGTGCGTTTTGCAGATGTTCTGGAAAAAATGGGTTGTAGGGTATTTCATGAAAATGACGGCATTTCCGTGTACGGGGATAAACTCTCGGCCATTGAGGTTGATATGGCCAACATGCCGGATATAGTCCCTACCCTTGCTGTTGTGGCGGCTTTTGCCAGAGGAACAACCATTATAAAAAATGTTGCACATTTAAGAGAAAAAGAATGCGATCGTCTAAGTTCTGTGGCAACAGAACTTTCAAAAATGGGAATTGAAGCAAATACAACTGAAAATGGTTTGGTTATAAAAGGCGGAAAGCCGGTTGGAGCAGAAATTAACACATACAATGATCATCGGATAGCTATGAGTTTTGCTGTTGCGGGCCTTGTTGTTCCCGGCATCAAAATAAAAGATGAAAAATGTGTAGAAAAATCTTTTCCTGAATTCTGGAAGGTCTTTGAAGGGCTTTACGAATAATGAACATATATTTAATAGGATACAGGTGTACAGGAAAGTCTTCAGCAGGAAAATCTCTTGCTAAAATACTCGGATGGTCTTTTATAGATGCCGATGTTGAACTTGTTAAAGAATACAAGATAACTATTTCCGAAATTGTGGCTACAGAGGGCTGGAAATCATTTCGAAAAAAAGAAAAGCATGTATTGAAAAGACTTAGTTCTCTTGACAAACACGTGATAGCAACAGGAGGCGGAGCTATCCTTGATGAAGAAAATGTAAAAAATATGAAAAAAAGCGGAGTCAGTATCTGGTTAAGAGCAACACCTGAAACTGTCAAGGACAGGATTTTAAAGGATGAAACTACGGAAGATTCACGCCCATCTTTAACATCAAAAGGGCTTATGGAAGAAATCGAAGAAACCCTTATATACCGCAATTGTGGATACAGATAATATTGATATAGAGAATGTCTGTCTTGCAGTGCAAAAAAACTTGATAGAACAGGGATTACTGAAAAAAAATGAACATCGAACATCGAACGTCCAACGTTGAACATCGAATGATGAAATCGCTTCGCTCTGCCAGTTTATAAATTGTCAGAATACCTTATTCAAAATTCGATGTTGGATGTTCGATGTTGGACGTTCATCTTTTAATATGTTGGACGTTCATCTTAGCGCTTATGAGGAGTACATATGCCTGGCAGCACTTTCGGAAAGATGTTTAAAATAACGACATGGGGTGAATCTCATGGAAAAGCTGTCGGCGTTGTAATTGATGGTTGCCCTCCAAAGATTCCTCTTGATGAGGGAATCATTCAATTCAGCTATTATTATGTCGGGCGTATTTGACGGCTTTACAACCGGCACTCCTATTATGATTATGGTTAAAAACAAGGACGCTGATTCAAAGGCTTACGAGCCTTATGCGGATCTCTTTCGTCCCGGGCATGGAGATATAACATATCTGGCGAAATATGGCATACGCGACTGGCGGGGAGGCGGCCGTGCCTCTGCACGAGAAACTGTTGGAAGGGTAGCGGCAGGTGCAGTTGCAAAAACTCTTCTGGAGAGAGACAATGTCAGGATTCATGCATACACTGTGGAACTTGGCGGGATAAAAGCAGAAAAACGCGATATAAAAGTAATGGATAAAAACATGTTTTTCTGCCCGGATATGGATGCTGCTGAAAATATGGAAAAACGAGTTAAAAGTGTCCTGAAAAAAGGTGATTCACTCGGAGGTATTGTAGAAATAAAGGCGGAAGGTGTTCCAAAGGGTTTGGGTGATCCGGTATTTGACAAACTTGATGCAGATCTGGCAAAGGCAATAATGAGTATAGGAGCAGTAAAGGGAGTGGAGATCGGCTCCGGCTTTGAGGCTGCTGCAAAGCTGGGCTCTGAAAATAATGATCCAATAACTCCTGATGGCTTTATAACAAATAATTCCGGAGGAATCCTTGCCGGAATATCTAACGGCGATAATATTGTAATACGCGCAGCAGTTAAACCTATACCTTCAATTGCAATTGAACAAAACACAATTGACCGGTTTGGAAATCAAAAAACAATCTCAACAAAAGGACGTCACGATATATCGGCCATACCACGCATCAATGTTGTATGTGAAGCAATGACATGCATTGTTCTTGCAGACCATTTATTAAGACAAAAAGCAATATCATAG
Organism: Deltaproteobacteria bacterium; assembly: GCA_019309665.1. Classification (GTDB taxonomy): domain Bacteria; phylum Desulfobacterota; class Desulfobacteria; order Desulfobacterales; family ETH-SRB1; genus B13-G4. The sequence continues at coordinate 12,881 of JAFDFV010000108.1, forward strand.
TTTAGGTTTTTTGAAACAAACTGGGTGCGCGAATATATTTTCATATTATCTAAGGAACGTGGACGAATTAACTTCCACAAGTAGGCGCATAGATTTGGGTCAGATTTGTTCGATCTCAGATCATAAAAGTTGATGGAATAGCAGGCTATTTTGATATTTTTGTGATTTGAGATCGGGCAAAGGTGGCCTGAAGCTGTGATGCATATTTGGGGAAGTTATTTCGTCCACGTTCCTAAAGTGTTACAAAACGATATCATGGACAGATTAAACATAGGTATAATTGGCGGGACAGGAGGCATGGGCCGCTGGTTTAAGAATTTTTTCTCTGAATCCGGCCACAACGTTTTAATTTCCGGCAGAAAAACGGAAATTACATATGAAGATGTTGCCAAAAAGTGCGATGTGGTAATCTTAAGCGTGCCTCTTGATGCAGCCATATCTATTTCCGAGGAAATTGGCCCTGTGATGAGTCAAAATCAGCTTCTTATGGATTTTTGCTCCCTTAAAGAAAGTATTCTAAAAAATATGCTTTCCTCTACATCAGCTCAGGTAACGGGAACACATCCCCTTTTCGGCCCTTTTACTGATTCCATAACGGGGCAAAATATAATCGTATGCCATGGAAGAGGAACCAAATGGCTTGAATGGCTTGAAGATGAATTTACGAAAAAAGGGGCAATTGTTACGCACATGGATCCGGTTACACACGACCGGAATATGGCTGTTGTCCAGGGACTAACCCATCTTTTAACAATCTGTCTTGGCAGAACTCTCCAAAAGTTGAACATGGCCCCTTCCGATGCCGTCTTGTATTCAACCCCTGTGTTCAGGTTAAAAATCGATCTGCTGGCACGTCTGTTTGCGCAGGATCTTGGCCTGTATGCAAATCTTATAGGTAAAAACACACATGTTAAAGATACTGTAGATACTTTTCTATCTGCCATGGATGAAGCGAAGAAATGCCTGTTATCCGGTCAGGACGAAAATGCAATATCTTTTATGGAAAATATTCGAGACTTTCTCGGAGATTATTGCCGGGACGGCCTTGAAGAAAGCAATAAAATATTAACTGCTCTTTATTCGGAAAAGAACAATTCTCATTCATAATTTATTACATAACCTTCAAAATCCTTTTCCAGAAGAAAACGCGATATCATTTCACTGACCTTGTCCGCAGTATCAACTCGATAAACCCCTTTCTCATCACGACCAGCCCTTTTTTTAGCATTTTCAACTATTGTCTGAAGAGATCTGGTAGTCATTTCAACATTGGCATTTACAACAATTGTATCTTTAGAAGCATTCATTATGTGTTTATCTCCTTTTCTATAGACTTTCAGATAATTAATTTCACTGTGTTATCAGTCGTCGACGTATAACTAATACGACTTCCTCCTTCTGGCCTTGTGAAATTAATTATCTGAAAGTCTATATAGTTCCAATTCCAAAACGTATAATATCCACTAACCCGGCAATCCAGCCGTTGACATCTTCCTCACTGCATTTGAAAAGACCAAGCCCTGCATCAAGATGCAAAACCGTCTGAGCCTGAAGGAATCTGTCCATAACAGCATCCACCACAAAACTTGCCTTTGCAATATCGATATCATTGCGGATTTCACCTCTTTGTTTTGCAGTTTCCAAAAGTGACCTGATGTAATTAAGACTGTTTTTACGTAATGATAATAGTATTTCATTTCTGAATGGAATCTCCGACTCAAACAATACCTTCAAGTATAACTTGTAAATGCGTGGATGTTCCTTTAAGAAAATCACCCCTGCCTGAAAGGTTTTTTCCAGCCTGGTAAACAGATCCTCATTTGTGGGCCGATCACGTATCTCCCGGAGATCATCCTTGATCATGTCTATGGACTTATTAAACACAAAAAGGAATAGTCCCTTTTTATCACCAAAATACTGAAATATTGATCCTTTGGCGATGCCCAATCGATTTACCAGGGAATTTATACTGGCTCCTGCATATCCCTTTTCGCTGAATTCCTCAACAGCAGCGTGGATAATTATGTCCTGTTTAGCTTTTGTAAGATTTTGAAATGTTTTCAGCGGAATCAAAATTACTTCACACCTGACTTCTCAATAATTCTGTTACTTGACACACAATCATTTCTTCCTATATAGTAAATAGTTCACGGTTGATCAAAACAGGCTTTCAACTTAAAGCGGGACGCTTTCCGCCATTTTGACTTTATGGCAATTCCACAATCAAGCAAAATCTAAGGAATTGCTAACCAACTGAATTTACAGGCTGTCTCGCCTTACGTTGGTAGCCTCAAAACATAAAACTTTTAACTGTAAACTGATAACCGTGAACTGTTACCCTATATATTGTTTTACACTTCATAAAAAAAATACTATATATATTTTGCTTTTTATCATCAACATCTATTTATTAAATTTTCAATACTCCGTTCGCTTGCGGCGGGAATCTTCATTATGAGGAAAAATGGAAACCGGATTTGAGAAAAAACTTCTTTGCATAGGAGCCGGCTATGTCGGCGGTCCTACAATGGCTATGATCGCTTATAAATGCCCGCAATATAAAATAACCGTTGTAGATATCAACCATAAGCGGATAGCTGAATGGAACTCTGACAACCTCCCCATCTATGAGCCGGGCCTTGACGAAATTGTAAAAACTGTCCGTGGAAAAAATCTTTTTTTCAGCACAGATGTAGACAAAGGGATCAAAGAGTCTGATATTATTTTCGT
>JAFDFV010000109.1 GCA_019309665.1 Deltaproteobacteria bacterium
GCTGAAACGAATAGAGCCATGAGCAGCAGTAAAGGGCACACCCATTGCACGTAAGACATGCGAAGGTTCCAGTGAACCTGATGTGCATGCCGACCCCGATGAAGCACAAATGCCAAATTCATCCATCATCAAAAGGATAGCCTCGCCTTCAACAAATTCAAAGCTTATGCTTGTAGTATTCGGAAGACGATTCTCTTTGTCTCCGTTTACCATTGAATTCGGTATGCGTTTTAAAATTCCATTTTCAAGCTTATCTCTTAAAAGCTTTAGCCTGCCGCTTTCCACCTCTAAATTATCAGCCGCCAACTCACCGGCCATTCCAAGTCCTATAATGGAAGCAACATTTTCCGTACCTCCCCTTCGGCCATTTTCCTGATGCCCCCCTATTAAAAAAGGAAAAAAGTTGGTTCCCTTGCGTATGTATAGAGCGCCTACGCCTTTAGGCGCATGAATCTTGTGGCCCGAAATCGAAAGCATGTCCACATTTACCTTACTTACATCAACAGGGATCTTTCCAACCGCCTGGACGGCATCTGTATGAAAAATAATCCCCCTTTCCTTTATAACTGCAACGATTTCTTCTATCGGAAAAATAACTCCTGTCTCATTGTTTGCCCACATAATACTGACAACAGCCGTATCTTCACTGAGATTTTTATAAAGAAAATCAATATCCAGATTTCCCTTTCCGTCAACCGGAACAAATGTCACACGATAACCCTTCTTTGAAAGATATTCGTACAAATTTTTAATGGCAGGGTGCTCAACCCGTGTGGTTATGATATGCTTCTTATCAGGGCTCGACAATATTGCTGCCTTTATTGCGGTATTGTCACTTTCAGTACCGCAACCGGTAAATACGATTTCCTCAGGTGCGGCCCTCAAAAGAGCCGCCAGTTTTGCACGTGCTTCCTTTAATTTGTAACTTACATTTCCGCCAAAGGAGTGTATGCTTGAAGGATTTCCGTAGCTTTCAGTAAAGTATGGGAGCATCTCTTGAAGAACTTCAGGAGCAACTTGTGTAGTGGCATTGTTGTCAACATAAATAATTTTCATTGCTGGACCTCCTCAACTACAAGCTCGAAAGAAACAAGTTCTCGAAGTTTTGTTTCTACATAATGCTTAAGCGTTACCTGCGATTTGCTGCATGACGCACACATGCCGCTCAATCTCACAAAAACCGTATTTCCATCCACATCGATAAGCTCGATATCACCACCATCCTTTTTCAAAGCGGGCTTGATTTCACGCTCAAAAGTCTCTTCAATCAGCTTGATTTTTTTAATATTGGTCAACTTTGCAGGTTTTTTCTTCACAGGATGTTCTCTGCCAAGTATCGAGTCTATTATTTCCTGAATTTTTTCGTGGCAATTGCCGCACCCTCCGCCTGCTTTGATATAATCAGTGACATCCTCAATCGTTGAAAGATTGTTCTCCCTGACAGCACGTTCTATTTCCAGGTCGGTTACACCAAAACACTCGCATACAATTTCACCCTCAATCCTTTTATCTTCCTCGCCGAGGTAATTGGCAATCGCTTTTTCAAGTGCATCTCTACCCAAAACCGAACAATGCATTTTTTCTTTTGGAAGACCTCCGAGAAAATTGGCAATATCTTCATTTGTAACCTTTTTAGCTTCTTCCAGTGTAAGACCTTTTATTATTTCGGTTAAAGCCGATGAAGATGCAATTGCGCTGGCACAGCCAAAAGTCTGGAATTTTGCATCCTTGATTTTTTTGTTTTCATCAAGCTTAAAAAAAAGTTTCAGGGCATCACCACACGCCATGGAACCAACTTCCCCCATACCATCAGGCTCTTCAATGATGCCAACGTTTCGAGGGTTAAGGAAATGATCCTTTACTTCATCAGTATATTCCCACATGGAAATCCTCCCGTATTATAAAAGAATTGTCGGAAAATTCGAAAAATGCATTACCTGCCTATCTACACCTAAATTGAGCGATTTTTTTACTCGACTTGCACCAATCTCTTGCGCATCAAGGACTTGCGAAAAGTCTCGACATATCCATTGGTATGCCTACGATTTTCGCAAACCTTGCTGCATCAAGATCTCGGCACATTTCTTCGCAAAAAATCGCTCAACTTAGGCTACAATAATAATTATGTATTTGCAAAAAAAATTGATAAATGAATTTGTTAAACTGAATACAATTTACAAGATTTCCGGTTTTTGCTTCTTGACACCGGCACCATATTATGCCATTTGATAAAAGATATTTTCAAATTATAGTTTGGCAATTAATCTGGCAGTAAAATAGTAAAATTCAATTAAAAATTTGGGAGGTTTAATATGGCAGTTTATGTTTACGGGCACAAAAATCCTGATAGTGATTCTGTGTGTGCCGCTATTGCTCTTGCTGATCTGAAAAGCAAGATCGGCGTTGAGGCTGTACCCGTTGTACAGGGCGACTTGAATCCTGAATCCAACTTTATTCTGGAAAAATTCGGAGTCAACGCACCCGAAATCATAACCAGCGGCGCCGGCAAGCAGGTTATCCTGGTTGATCATTCTGATCTTGCACAGAGTCTGGATGACTTAAAAGATGCTGAAATTCTGGGCATTGTCGACCATCACAAACTCGGTGATGTAACTACTACAAATCCCCTGGAATGCTGGATTTGGCCTGTTGGCTGCACATGCACCGTGCTTAAAGCAATGTATGATTTCTTCGGAGTTGAAATTCCCAAGAGCATAGCCGGCATTATGCTGTGCGCTATCCTGAGCGATACAGTCATTTTCAAGTCAGCTACCTGCACAGACCAGGACAAGGAAGCTTCTGATGCTCTGGCCAAGATCGCCGGCGAATCAGATTTGGCTGCTCTGGGCATGGAAATGTTCAAGGTTAAGTCAGCGGTTGAAGGCACACCCGCAAGAGAACTTGTATTGCGAGATTACAAAGACTTTGATATGAACGGCAACAAGGTAGGAATCGGCCAGCTTGAAGTCGTTGACCTGGCCATTCTGGATAGTGTCAAACCAGCCCTTGCTGATGATATCAAGGCTCTTAAAACAGAAGGCGGCAGACATTCCGTATTTCTGCTATTGACCGACATCATGAAAGAAGGCTCTGAAATGCTTATTGCATCTGATGATGAGTCTGTTGTCCAAAAGGCTTTTGGAATCGCTCCAGAGGGTGGAAAAGTCTGGCTGGATGGCGTTATGAGCCGCAAAAAACAGGTTGTTCCAAATTTTGAAAAAGCCTTTGCAGGCTAGTATTTATTATTTTGCATAAAAAAGCCCGGTTATGCATATCGGGCTTTTTTTTATTTTACCTGCCTTTTATTAATCATGTTGCCCCAAGGCTACGTAATTTAAGCTAATAACCTGCTGACTTAACGAGAATTGTTTATTTATGGGATTTTCTATAAATTCGAAGCACGAAACACGAAATCCGAAACAAATACGAATGACCAAAATCCAAAATTTTAAACGTGCTGAGCTCAGCAGATATTGGATAACTATTTGAAATGTTTTGATCATTTGATGTTCGAAATTAGATATTGTTTCGACCATATTTTATAAGATCAGGCGATATTCGGATTTCGGATTTTGAAGTCCCCAGAAACTCCTAATATTAAAGCTTTAGCACCGACTTTGACGTTTCCCTGCATGTTGCCCGTCTTCTCTTGACATAATATTTATATTGGCTTAAAAATCAAAATTCTTTGTAATATGAAGAGATCAAGGCAACCAACCGTGAACTGTGAACCGTGAACCTGACAACCTGAGCAGTTATGGGCAAAAAGCGTCATATTTTATATATTGTAATAGCTATTATAGCTTTAAGCGCTATATATTTCATTGTTCACAACAGGCCCGAAAAATCGTCGCGTTTGAATAAAGTTGAAAAAAATGTCCAAAATGTAAACCCACAACAATTAGATAAAAAGAAAGTTCATCTATACTTTGCTGATAAAGGTAATTCCTTTCTGATAGCTGAAGAAAGAACCATCTCTCAATCTCCTGATCCTGCGGAATTTGGCAAAACCATAATAGAGGCTCTTATAAAAGGACCGTTTGAAGGGCTTATGCGAACAATACCTGTGGGCACAACTCTCAACGCTTTCTATGTCACACAAGATGGAACCGCTTATATAGACTTAACAGAAGAGGTTAAAGAGCGTCATCCCGGTGGAATTAAAACGGAACTTATTACAATATATTCGATAGTTAATTCATTAACTCTAAATATTTCCGGAATCGATGCCGTAAAAATACTGATCGGGGGACACGAATCTATGACTCTTGCAGGCCATATTGATTTGCGTTTCCCCATTAAAGCCAACATGCTATTGATAAGATGATGAAAAAGAGCAGTATTAACAGAATAAGAAATATTGGCATTATAGCACACATTGATGCCGGAAAAACAACCGTTACAGAGCGGGTACTTTATTATACCGGCCGATCACACAAAATAGGCGAAGTCCATAACGGTGAAGCTGTAATGGACTGGATGCCCGATGAACAGGAAAGAGGCATCACCATTACTTCTGCCGTTACCACCTGCCTTTGGAAGGATTGCGAAATTCATATCATAGATACTCCCGGGCATGTTGATTTTACAATCGAAGTAGAACGCTCTCTGAGAGTACTTGACGGCGCCATAGGTATTTTCTGTGCCGTCGGAGGCGTGGAGCCGCAATCGGAAACAGTCTGGAGACAGGCTGACAAATATTTTGTCCCCAAAATAGCTCTTATCAACAAGCTGGACAGAATCGGAGCTGATTTTTTCGGCACAATAAATATGATGAAAGAAAAGCTGAATGCAAATCCTCTTATTATGCAACTGCCGGTAGGAATTGAAGAAAACTTTGCAGGCATAATTGACCTTATTACAATGAAACAGACCATCTGGAACGATGATACACCTGGAGCAACATACACAACTGAAGATATATCCGGTGATTATCTTGATAAGGCAAATGAATATCGCGAAAAGCTTATTGAAACAATAGCCGAAGTCGATGACGAAATAATGGATGCCTATCTTTCCGAATCTCCGATCACCAATGAAAGCCTTCTTAATGCTATACGAAAGGCTACTATTAATTTAAATCTGGTTCCTGTATTATGCGGAAGCGCCCTGAAAAATAAAGGAATCCAGCCGCTCCTTGATGCAATTGTCGGTTTCCTTCCCAGCCCTGTGGACATTCCTCCTATTAAAGGATCGCATCCCGATACAGGCAAACCGATTGAATGCCCGGCAAAAGATACTGAGCCGCTGGCAGCGCTAATATTCAAGGTCTCAATGATCGAAGGGAGAAAACTCTCCTATGTCAGAATATACAGTGGAAAAATGGAAGCCGGTCACGATGTTTACAATCCTTTTCGCAACAAAAAAGAGAAACTTTCACGCATTCTGAGAATGCATGCCAATAAAAAGGAACGTGTAGAAAAGGCTGGTGCAGGCAGTATTGTTGGGGTCATAGGATTAAAAGAATCTTCAACAGGTGAAACGCTCTGCAACATCGATCATCCTGTATTGCTTGAAAAAATAGAATTTTATGAACCCGTAATATCTGTCGCCATAGAGCCCAAAACCCATGCCGACCAGGAAAAATTGGAACAGGTTCTTAATAAATTTCTGGCGGAAGATCCAACTTTGAGGCTTCGTGAAGACGAAGATACAGGGCAAAAAATTCTTTCCGGCATGGGAGAACTTCACATGGAAGTCATAATCAGCCGGATGCAGCGCGAATTTCACACAAGCGTTAATGTAGGGAAGCCACAGGTTGTATACAGAGAAACCATAGCCAGTGAGTCAGAAGCATCTGCTGTATTTGACAAGGAAGTCGCCGGGCATCACCTTTTTGGCGAAGTAAGATTAAAACTCAGGCCGCTGGCCAGAGGAAAGGGTAAAAAATTCAAATCAGAAATTTCCCCTGAAACAATCCCTGAAGTCTTTATTCATGCTATCGAAAAAGGAATTATGGAATCTTTGGAAAGCGGGGCATTGATGGGATATCCGGTTGTAGATGTTGAAGCAATTGTTACAGGCGGATCATACAAAGAATCGCTTGCCTCGGAACTCGCATATACTGTTTGTGCATCCATGGCCTGCAAAGAGGCTCTATTCAACGGAGAGCCTTTTCTCCTGGATCCGATTATGTCTGTTGAAGTGTTTGTTCCGGAATCCTTCATGGGAGACGTTATCGGTGATCTTAATTCCCGGGGAGGAAAAATTGAATCTATAGAGCCTAAAGCAGGATTACAGTCAATAAAAGCAAAAATCCCCCTGGCTCAGATGTTCGGTTACTCAACTTCATTAAGATCCGCAACCCAGGGTCGAGCAACATTTAGTATGCAGTTTTCCCATTTTGACCGAATATAAAG
>JAFDFV010000467.1 GCA_019309665.1 Deltaproteobacteria bacterium
TTCACTTCCCCACCTTTCCGTTCAGCAATCCATCGCTGAAACATCGGTATTATGATCCGCTAAGACTTCCAAATGTTCATCCCGGGTTTGTTCGCTCGTCGCTATCCGCCCCCGATACCTTGTATCGTCCGTCTTTATGTTTGTATTTTCTACATCAACAGCAGAACTCACTGATAGGCAGGACTCTCCTCATCAGTGCCGGGATTTCGCCTATAGCCGGATTTCCCAATACCGTTCTTTTACGCAAGGAAACATTTGGATCTCCCAAGTTCCCGAGCTACCCCTATGAATACATGCCCTGGTCTAAGACCCCGGTGGTGTCCTGAATACTTGCCATAGCGTATTCAGGACTGCTGCCTTCCGCTCAGTACAAAGCGTCGGCTTTCTCCGCCAAAAGCGGATTATCCAATGTCCACAACTATACATTTTTCGGGGCTCAATACAGAGCCTGCACCCTTGTTCCATCTGGCTTCGGACTTCCATTCCGGTTTCTTGTTCTGGTTTTGCCCGCAGACTTCACTACTAACCTGTTGGCTAAACTTTAGTTAGATGGGACTTGAGCCATTATGACTCTCACCCAGTGGGTAACATTGATCAATTTCATGGGATTTCTCCCAATTCCAAGATTTCGGATTTATCTTGGCACGAGCACTGACATGTTATCTGCTAGCCTATAAACGATAAATAATTCTGGGCTCATATCCTCCTACTTCAGTCCCCCGATAATACTTATCAATGACTCTAAAAAGGGAAGGGTTTGGGGATAGGAGGGCATTTTCAGCTTCGTTTTTATACAGATAAAGCAAAAGAACGAATAGACCAGCCACAGAATTCAATGCATTTTTTAAATTAGCTTTTTCAAAATAATCATTTCTTTTGTGCTTTATTTTGTTGTAGTCACTCCACCAGTATGGTGTTTTATTTGGGGACCAATTTGTCCATGGTTCTAACTCAAGACCGTAATGAGGAATACGAACCTTAAAGTTGCATATTTCTTTAAAATGAGAATTTATTTCATTCCTATACTGGTGAATCTTGCTTGCTTTGCTGTCATTGTTAATCTTTTTGCACAAGAGCTTGGCAACGACATCGATTTCAGAAGTAGAAGTTAAAATAATTCTTGCCATCTCGATTGAATGACAGTCGAAGTTCACCGTTGTAAATTCGATAAATCGCGATAACCTTGCCAAATCTTCCTCTAAAGCAAGGAAATAATTCCAGTGAAGTGGTGTTTTGGCCTCCTGAATTCCCATTTTTTCACCTTATGATTATTACAGATAACGATGCAAATCAGCCGCGCGGCTTTTTGCGTCGGCTGAATTTGCCTGGTTAGGCATCGTGCCATTTCCCATGATGCCAATCGTCGTATGATACTTTCCCGTCTTTGAGCAGTTCCTCATATCGCAGTCCATATCTAAGCATTGCGACCAGCGCCTCACCATCACTCTGCATGCTAAAGTGTTCGTAGCCCATTTCGCTATCCATATAGTGGCCTTCGATCTTATTCATAAACTCTCGAACCAGTTCAAGTGCCTCCTCAATCTTTTGCCTGGAGATACCTGGCAATGTGTTTTGAGTGCATTTCATTGCGGTGGTCAAATCGAGGTGTGCAAGCTGCTTGTTGCGCCATACTCTAAATGGTGTACACTTTGAGTGTAGCCTGTCGAGTATTGAACGGGTCTGATTGGCGAGGTCTTTGTCTCCGTGAGCATCAAGGCGTTCCTGTAGCTGCTCAAGAGAAAGGTTTTTGAACTTTCCTGACTGCGCGGGATCTGTCAGTTTGCTAAGAGAGACCTGAACTTCTCCCAGAAGCACATCTTGAATGATGTAAAAGAATGCGGACGCGCATTCATTCAGAAGATCTATTCGTTTTTCCGATTCAGCGAAAAGCTGCCTATAAACAATCCACCGCCCGTGAACCCACGTAATCTCCGTCTTCAGTTCTTCGTATACTTCGTTGATGTCTTTTGGGATTGATGTCATTAAGTGTCCGCCCTTTGAACCTGATGATGCCTAACCCCCAAACCCCGCAGTTAGCGCAATTTGTAATGGCAAGTTGTTAGAAATATTGTAAAAGCATAAGGAAACCGATTTTAAGCACAAACTCTTAAACAAAAGGAGGTTTCCC
>JAFDFV010000468.1 GCA_019309665.1 Deltaproteobacteria bacterium
AGATGGAACGGTAAAAAAGATCAAAGGCGGATCAGAGCTGGTAGCGCGAACCAATGGTGCATTTACAAAAGTTGCGGAAAGCTCTTCCAAAGTAGGAGAACTGGTTTCCGAGATAGCAGCAGCATCTAATGAACAGGCCCAGGGTATTGAGCAGACAAACACTGCCGTGGCCGAGATGGACAAGGTAACCCAGCAGAACGCAGCCAATGCTGAAGAATCCGCATCCGCCTCTGAAGAGCTGAGCGCACAGGCAGAGCAGATGATGGGGGTTGTAGGAGAACTGTCAGCCTTAGTCGGCGGAAATAGTAATACTGAAGAGACTGTAAGCAGGCAGCAAACATTTGGCAAAAAGCACAGGATAGAACCCAAAAGAGCTCTTTCGGCTTCTGTGGGAAAGACAAAAGTTCCGGCAGTTCATAAAACAAAATCGGCGGAGATCAGCCAGGGAGCGGAAGTAAAACCTAATCAGGTAATTCCTTTAGATGAGGGGGATTTTAAGGGATTTTAAGGGATTTTAAGTAGTGCCTGAACGAAAACCCCTGGTTCCGAGCAGTCATTGCGAGGAGTGAGGAATGAACGACGAAGTAATCCACTTGTTTATGGGAGATTGCTTCGGTCTTACCTCCCCCTCGCAATGACAAAAAAACAACAAAGGAGAAAGCCCGGCATGAAGAAATGGTATAATATTGTATTGTTGTGTGTAGTTTTTCTGTTCAGCAACATTGTAAGCAGCTCCGCCGAGATATCATCAGAAGAATTGCTTCAGATTCTGATAGAAAAGGGCATTATTACCGATAAGGATATTGAAAAAGCAAAGCTATCAAAAGAACCAGCGGAAAAAATTACCCAGGAACAGGAAACAGACAAGTTTGTTGTAAAGACGGCCAGAAAGCCAAAGAGCGTTAACTTTAAGGGGCGTGTACAGGTAAGGTACACCTACATAGAAAACGGCGACCTCAGTAATGTGACTTACCAGAAGGCATTTGATCGAGAGGAGTTTGATGGTTTCTCCATCAGGCGTGTACGTCTGCGATGGTATGGCGAAGTTATCGACAAATGGAAATACCATGTTCAGGTCAGTGTTGACGGCGACAGCAATGCCGACAGTATAGATTCTTCCTTGCCGGATTATGCGCTCAGGAAAGACGATGTCGGCCTCAAGCTGCAGGATGCTTATTTTACCTATGATCACAATCCTTACTTCAATATAACGGTTGGTCAGTTCAAGTCACGCTTTTCACCTTCATACCTTGTTGCAGGGCCTACTCTCCCTCTGTGTGAGCGTCCGCTTGTTATTGATAAACTCTCCAGAAAGCGTGAAATTGGTATAAGCTTTGAAGCAGCAAAAAACGGTGCATTTGACGGCAGGGACCACGGGGGCAAACTGCATGACAAACCTTTCTACTATGCAGTAGGTCTATATAATGGCAACAGTTTCAATAAAATGCAAAATGACAATGATAACCTTATGGCAACCGCCATGGTTGTTTACAGGCCGTCAAAATATATAAATTTCGGAGTCAGCTATGCATACGACCAGACCGGATATGATTACGAAACCACAGTTCTTGGGAACGCCACGATTGATGTTAATGACAATTATGTTTTTGAAACAAAAGACGGTGTAGTCGGCAAGCACCTGAACATATGGGATTTCAACTCAGCGTTAGATGTTGGACCATTTCATGCCCAGATCGAATATTTACAGCAGCACGGACATGGAACAAATCGAGCCTATGGCTATGGAATACAGGGGCAGTATGACCTGACCGACAACTTTCAGCTTACGGCCCGGTATGACGAGTTTGATCCAAATGTAGATATTGATGACAGTTTTGACAGCCGGTGGTACACTGTCGGATATAACTGGTTTATTCACAGGCAGGATATTAAATGGCAGCTTAATTATACGGTAAGAAAGGAAATGCATGGATATCATGAAGATAATGATATTCTGGCAACTCATTTTCAGATACTTTTCTAATCATGATGGTCTCGTAAAAAGTCAAAATTTGGAATTACTACCGCAACTTGTCGGTATAGTAAAAGTGGTAAATACACTATATATTGTTGTTACTAAAATTTTGCCGGACTTTTTACGAAACTATCAACTTTGACGGCTTCGTGCAGCCTCAATCGAAGAGACATCATCATCCTCGAAGAGATGTCCTCCATGACCAAACAGAATGCAGGCAATGCCGGTCAGGCGGATAATCTTATGAAAGAGTCCAACCGTGTGGTCGGAGATGCCAACTCTTCCATGACCGAGCTTACCACGTCCATGCAAAAAATTTCAAGGGCAAGCGATGAAACCCAGAAGGTTGTCAAGACAATCGATGAGATAGCATTCCAAACCAATCTTCTATCCTTAAATGCGGCAGTAGAAGCAGCCCGTGCAGGCGAGGCAGGAGCAGGTTTTTTTGAAAATTTTAATTTCAATAAATCCCAAACGCATGCCCAGTTCTGCGCCGCTGTTTCCAGGATCGTGGGAGAAATACTTGATTATAGCAATCCTGAAGATCTGTTCACCGTGGTAACACTACATAATATCGGAAAGCTGGTTATAGCGGTCTATTTTAAAGACGAGCACTGATTGGGCCAGATTTTTATAAACATACTTTGCGGACTCCTCTCCA
>JAFDFV010000469.1 GCA_019309665.1 Deltaproteobacteria bacterium
ATTTTCTATAAATTCGAAGCACGAAACACGAAATCCAAAACAAACACGAATGACCAAAATCCAAAATTCTAAACGTGCCAAGCCCAGCAGATATTGGATAACTGTCTGAAATATTTCGGTCATTTGATATTCGAAATTAGATATTGTTTTGAGTTTCGATATTCGGATTTCGGATTTTGAAGTCCCCAGAAACTCCTAATATTAAAGCTTTAGCACTGACTTTGACGTTTCCCTGCCTTGCTACGGTGTCAGTTGGCTTAGTATTTTTGAAGCTGAGTTTTAAGAACACGCAGACTTAAAAGAGCTTCAGCTCCGGAAACATTTCCCATTGCATCGAATTCACCGGATTTTAGATCTTTGGCTGCCATAATACCGCGGGTTGTACACAGCATTACCGCATTAAAGTATGGCAGATCATTCCTCAGATCCGGAAAAGGTGATACGCTGCCGATAAACCTGGTGGCAAGTTCTTCGACGCCGGTAATTTTTATCAAGATATCCTCAATCATCATTGCAAATTCTGCACGGTTTGTCATTTCATATGGCCTGAAAGTATGATCAGGATAAGGTTGCAGCCCCTTGATGCCGATTTCAATTACAGCATCTATATCGACTTTCAGTACATGATCCGCAATATCGGTTGCAGGTGGAATTTTTATATATTCGCCGGTTTTAAATTCTTTTTCCGGACTTTTAAAAGAAGTGTCGAATTCCTTTGGTGTTCTATTTGTAAAAAGTTCATCTACCCTTAATTCTTCGATAAAGAGAGCGGCGATATCAGCGCGAGTTATTTTTTCCAGCAGGGCAATTTTCTTTCCAACAGATGTTCCAGGCATGGCTCTTTCGATTTTCTGGATAATTGAGTATTCTTTATCGGCTTCTTCAACAAAGCCCGTGTCAAGATCGAGAACTTTGGTGAATTGTTCGGCGGCCTTCTGGAAATCATAAGACATTTTATAGGCTATGCCCATATAATAATATGGTTCAGGGCAATCAGGTGCAAGTTTTATTGCATCTTTATGGTAGTCTTCAACTTCATCCAGCCAGTCTTTATCGACTTTTTCTTTACCCATGATATAAAGACGCATATATCCGATATTAACTGTGGCTGCCTGTTTCTTTCCGTTTGCGTAATTTTCGGCTTTATCCATGGAAGCAAAGCCTTTTTTAAAATCACCTCTTAAGCCGCATACAAGGCCAAGGCCGACATAGGCCGGTGAATACTCCGGATCCAGCAGTTTTGCCCTGTTAAATTCTTTAAATGCTTTATCAATTTCACCCGCCTTCAGCAGCTTATTACCATTTATGACATGATGCCCAGGAGTATCTAACTCTGCTTTTGGCGCTACCGGTTTTGGACCGCAAGCCAGCAGAAAAAGCAGGCAAATAACCGACATAACAGAAAGTATTTTTCTAAAATACATATGGCTTCTCCTTTAATATCTTAAAATATTAGGTCTAATCAACAACGATCATTACACGGCATTTTTTCATGAATGATAGATGCTCGGAAGCGCTTCTCAGCTTAAAAGCATCTGCGTTGCTGATTACTATATCAGCATTGCCGGGCCCTTCTGTTTTTAACCCTTTTACAGTTAAAGGATTATTTGTAACTCTTGGATTGCTCTGGGCTGCTGTAATATCTTTTGCATAGCCGCTCATTCCTTGCTGTACCGCATATTCACGGCTGACAAAGGCCGAGCCGTAAACTTCCTGCCCATTTTCATCAATTATTTTTGGAGACATGGCAGGCCTTGCGTTAAGCCCTATGGCATTAACTACCAAACCTGTATATATTTCGGATGTTGGCTTTTCTGCGGTTTTAGAAGCTATGGCAGGAGATGGTTTTGGTGGCTCAACTGATAAAGAAGGAACCAATTTAATGGGCTCAATCTGTTTAATTTCCTGTGGAAGAACTAGCTGGGCAAAACCTCCATGAAGGCTCATCTGCATTGTAACTTCTACTGTTCCGTCCGACAAATATTCCTGTTTAACAATCTGGGCTCCTTTTACCATGCCGCTTACTTTGGCCATTATTACATCATTTGTAACAGCAAAGTTTTTGACGACGGTAGCGGAATCAATCCTTACTCCTTGTGTAACTTCAAGCAGGTTGCTGAATTATTCCTTTTGTCCAGTTGATGCTGCCGTTTCCAATATTTTCAACAACTTCCTGCCATTCATTACAAAATCCATAGGCAGGCAAAATTAATAGAACTGCAAGTACCATTGATAAAATTGAAAATTTTTTCATATTCTACCTCCTTAGTTTGTAACTTCTCAATAAGTTCGGCTAAAGATAAAAAAGGCGAGTCTTGTACCATGTAATTTGCCCGGATTTATTGAGAAGTTACCTTAGTTTAACCTAAATTGCTGAATACTCTTTTTGTTTTAATTGTATTTCTTTAAATAATATTTTGCTGCTTTATTGCCGGGATTTATTGTGATTGTCTTTCTCCAGCATTTTATTGCTTCCTTTGTTTTTCCTGACTTCAGTGCATTCCATGCAAGGTCATTATATGCCTTGGCGAGATTTAAAATTGCGTCCCTGTCATTTCTGTTTATCTTCAGCGTTTTTT
>JAFDFV010000470.1 GCA_019309665.1 Deltaproteobacteria bacterium
CTTGCGGGACGTTCCTTGATATGTTGATTACTTATTTTTCAATAGTTTTAATTTGTTTTCTTTTGCAATTTTTTCACCGCGGGTTGCGGATTGGCTTGCTGTAGGTTGAGATATTTTTAAGCGTTTTGACAATTGTACCATACTCATGCCAAGTTCCCTTGATGCCCAGAAACATAATAAGCTTCTCGCCTGTACTTTATGGGGCTGTCTGCCTGATGATAATACTTCAGATCTATTAATTCCTAACACTTGTGCAACACGATCAACAACTGTATCAAAATCGTATCCCCCGGATTTTAATAAATATTTACGATCAAACTTATCCTGACATGCTTTTAATACACTTTCAACAAAATCGCTGTCGCCTAAAATCCTCTCATCACCTTTCATATACGCTTTTATTTTTCTCAACCCTTTTAGGGCATCCCATCCCCCGGCACTCCTTACAAGCCCTCCTCCGATTAAATCCGGCCTTTTTCCCACAGATATTCCCTTTTTAACATATTCCCTATACCGTCTGCGTGCTAATGACAACTTGAAATTAAATAATTTGAGAACATAATCGGTATCCTGCCAATTATTCTTTTTCTTTCCCATTATGGCAGCATGACCGCTGTACGTATGTTTATCCAGAAACTTAAGGTCAGGTATTATTTTGGCCCGAAGTGGGTTCAAATGAATATATCTTATCAGTTCACGCAAAGGAACGTCCCGCAACCCGCAACCGAAAGTTACTATAATATGCCTCATGCAAATAAATTTGGGTATTCAAATGCCTTTTTTTCGCTTATATGAGCTAAATTTTAGATCAATGAGAGTTATAAAGTTCGAAGATTTACATATCCTGACGTAGAATCACAGCTTTACAATCCCCATAGATAATGGTAGATAATTAGCGCTGAACAGAGCGGCACAGTCCAACAAAGTTTTATCCATCATCCCGCTGAGAAAATGTATCGTCCGAGCTTTTCAAACTGTTTCCGCCAAACCGGGCTTTCCAGTATTCTTGTACTGCGGGACAATGGATAAAACTCTATACGTTAGTGCGCCAAGCGAAGCTTGGTGCTTCTTGCAGGGTGAAAGACCCTGTCGGGCAAGGTTTAGCCAACCACCCGTATTGAGTGTTGCGTGATTGGGAAGGATAGACATACCGTCGAGCGTACACAGAGAATCATATAGGCCACAGGAGGTTATGCGCACCTCTGAAGCATGGTACAGCATCGTTAAGAGCATAAAAGCAGATGGCGACGTTTTTAACGTGACGGAAGCCAATACAATGGAATCGTTAGTTCTTTGCAGGGCTTGCTCTGGCACTGAACAGGCGAGATTCCGGAGGGTCTGCCGGTGTCCTCAGGGCGTGGCATGTATGAAGAGAAGCACACAAGAACTTGGGAGACCCTGTCAGTTCCTGATAGAAAGGGTTGGAATGAAGTACCCGTTTCTCTTGGAAGAAAGAATGGTACGCAGGATTCCAGCAATACAGCAAAATCCCGGTGTTGATGAGGAAAGTCCCGCCCTTCAACGAGCCAGAAATGGAACACAAACATTAAAGACGGACAGCACAAGAGAAAATATCAGTTAAGCCTACCCAACGATAAAAAGGAGGATGGCTGATGACTTTCAGGGAGTCATACTCACTCATAGTACTCCGAGACGGGAGAGCCGATCACATGGGGAAGGGGTGAGCAAAGTTATGTAGTCTGTAAAGGAAACATTAACCGGACATGTAGGGCTGGAGAATTAATGCCAACCTCACTGCAGAGAATAGCAGAGAAATCTGCACTACATAAGGAACACCGATTTCAGAATCTGATGATACTGCTCACGGCAGGATTTTTGCATTGGTGCTGGAGGAAACTCAACAAAAAGTCGGCACCCGGTGTTGATCGGGTGACAGCCTGGCAATATAAAGAGAATCTCGAAGGCAACATAGCGAAACTTGCAGAGAGTGTTAAAGGAGGCTGGTATCGGGCGAAACTGGTACTCAGGCGTTTTATATCGAAAGGCGGAGGAAGATTAAGGCCTTTGGGTATTCCGGCGACGAGCGATAAGCTGCTTCAAAGGGCGGCGACTATGATACTGGAAGCAATATATGAGTCAATATTTTTGACTTGCAGCTTCGGATACAGGCCACATATAGGAGCATTGGATGCGATTAAAGAGTTATCAGATCAACTCCAGTTCCGTGGATATAATTATGTCGTAGAAGCCGATATCAAAAGTTTTTTTGATGACATAAACCATGATTTATTAATGGAAATGCTGTCAAAGAAGATAAATGATAAACCTTTTTTGCGCCTTATCCGCAAGTGGCTCAAAGCAGGTGTATTGGAAGAAGGCAAGGTGATAAATCCGCTAACGGGCACGCCGCAAGGTGGAATAATATCACCAATACTTGCCAATATTTATCTACATTATGTTTTGGATGAGTGGTTTGAAGAGGTGGTTAAAGCACACTGTCGGGGTGAGGTATACTTGTGTAGATACGCCGATGATTTCGTGTGTTTATTTCAGTACGAAGACGATGCCCGACGATTTTATAAAGCGTTAGGTATGCGTTTGGAAAAGTACGGCCTTTCATTAGCAGAAGACAAAACACGCATGATACGTTTTAGCCGCTTGCATATGGAAGATAAGACCTGGTTTGAATTTCTGGGTTTTGAGTTTCGATGGGGAACGAACAGAGCCGGCAAACCGCAGGTTTTGAAACGAACTTCAAAGAAGAAATTCAGGAATTCATTGAAGAGATTTTCCGAATGGTGCAAAAGTAACAGAAATATGCGAATGACCGAACTGTTCTACAAATTAAATGCCAAACTTCGTGGGTATTATAATTACTACGGAGTCAGAGGCAATTATGACAGATTGGCATCCTTCTTCTATCATGCCGTGAATATATTATTTAAATGGTTGAATAGACGAAGCCAGAGGAAGAGCTATAAATGGGTTGGTTTTACCGAACTGCTGAAACACTTCAGAATAGCAAAGCCGCGAATCACGGAAAAGAAACGTCAGATACAGTATCAATTGTTCACGTAGTGCAGGCGCATAAGCGAATAACTCTGAGGAACCCGGTGCGGTAATTCCGCACGCCGGGGGATGTGAGGGGGCAGTTGGGTAACTGGCTGTCCTACCTTGATGG
>JAFDFV010000471.1 GCA_019309665.1 Deltaproteobacteria bacterium
TCTTGAGGCTGAACGAAATAATATTCACTATGCAAAGTGGGTTAAACCATTGATAATTACATCAATTATATGGGCACCAGCCATACATACGGTTACGGCATTTCTATACTGCGGCTTGCCTGGAAGAGGATTTTGGCTGACTGCTATTCTTGCACCAAGATTTCTTGCATCGGCTTTTGCTGCCGGTCCTGCATTGTTAATTTTGCTGTGTCTTATAATTAGAAAGGTTACTAAGTTTGATCCGGGAAAAGAGCAGATCCAATCTTTGGCCAAGATAGTTACTTATGCCATAATTATAAATGTATTTTTCCTGCTGTGTGAAGTGTTTGTGGTATTCTACAGCAGAATACCGAGCCATATGTCCCATATGCAATATCTTTTTGTCGGACTTCACGGGCACGGGGCTCTAGTCCCCTGGATGTGGACATCAATAGCTCTTATGGTGACAAGCATCGTTTTACTGGTAATCCCTGCTGTAAGAAAGAACGAGAGTATACTTGCCTTTACCTGTGTAATTTTGTTCATAGGTACTTGGATTGATAAGGGCATGGGTATGATTTCAGGTGGTTTTGTACCCAACCCTCTTCATCATGTTACTGAATATATGCCTACGCTTCCTGAAATCATTATCACCCTTGGTATATGGGCAATCGGATTTCTTGTATTGACAATTCTATTCAAGGTCGCTGTGGGCGTTAAGGAGGAAGTCGGTGGTTTAAGAGATAGCTGTGAGAGCTGCTAAGTTTAAGAAATAGAAATAATTATCGCTGATTAAAAAAAGGTTTGTTCTATTGGACAAACCTTTTTTGTTTTAATTATACGAAACGAGATTTACCGCAGAATACGTATAAACCGGATTTTTCAGCAAGGCATGCTATTGTGATGTTCATCTGTGATGCAAGTTTGATGGCATTGGATGTTGGACGTGATATCGCAAGAATCACAGGGATACCGGCCCTCGCGGCTTTTTGGACAAGTTCGCAATTTATTCGCGAAGAAAGAATTAATAGAGAGGCTTTGCAAAGCGTGTTATCAAGAAAGAGTTTGCCTATTGTTTTATCAAGAGCATTATGCCGGCCAGCGTCTTCAGAAATAGCTAATAGTTCAAAATCAGAGCTATAAAGAGCGGCCGCATGAGATGAGCGAGTGACTTTTCGTAAAGGCTGAATTAAGGAAAGATTTTCGAGGTAGTAAAGAGCATTAGTGAAGTCTAATTTAATATTATCTTTTTCTACAGGGCAAATGACCTGGCAATTATTCCTAATTATATGTGAACAGCTAATATTAAATTCCTTTTGGGATGATAAAGAAGATTTATTCAGTAAGAGATTAACTTTATTACCATCTGATTTATTTGAAAAAGATAGTGATTCAATATCGTCCGGTTTATCCACAATGCCCTCTGAAAAACAAAAACCCGCGGCAAGTGGCAGTTCATCGCCCGGAGTTCGCATTATAATAGAATATAATCTATCCTGTATAATTATTTTAAGAGGTTCTTCACTAATTAGCTTGTGCTGGGAAGAAGCAGTACTATTTTTATCCATATAGACTGCTGAATGTTTTAAAAAAGTATCCAAAATCAATCACCTTTAAATAAATAAGCCTTGAACCCTTAAATTTTTATATTTAATGTTAAGTCAAAATGCAAATATATCTTGACAAAAATTGTGAATAGAATAAAAATTAAAATTTTTAATTTTGAATATTATTGTAGTTTATCAGGGAGGATAATTCATGTACGCTGTAGTTTCTTCAGGCGGAAAACAATATAAAGTTCAGAAAGGTGAAATCCTGAGAGTCGAAAAGATCTCGGGGGATATCGGCGCTCCTGTTTCCTTTGACAAAGTTTTCATGTTTTCAGACGGTGAAAATGTTAACATAGGGCAGCCTGTTCTTGAAAATATTTCAGTTAATGGTCATATAGTTGAACAGGATAAATCAAAAAAGATTATTGTTTTCAAATACAAAAGACGCAAAAGATATCGCAGAAAACAGGGACATCGTCAGCAGTACACTGCTGTCAAAATTGATAATATAGCGCAAAACAGTTAGTTAATCATAAGTGCCTAAAATGCCTAAAGTATATTAAAGTGCCTAAAGTTG
>JAFDFV010000472.1 GCA_019309665.1 Deltaproteobacteria bacterium
AGATATTGCATAAGTGCCTGATATGTTTTGGTCATTTGATATTCGAAATTAGATATTGTTTCGACCATTTTTATAAGATCGGGCGATATTCGTATTTCGGATTTTGAGTTCCCCGCAAACTCTAAATATTAGCACTTTAGCACTGACTTTTACGTTTCCCTGTGTTAGCTCTTAGCTAAATGTGTTATCTGTTTGATTTTTTAGCGAGCCCTAAAGGCTAATTGCTAAAACCTAAGTTGAGCGATTTTTTGCGAAGAAATGTGCCAAGGTCTTGATGCAGCAAGGTTTGCGAAAATCGGAGGCATACCAATGGATATGTCGAGAGTTTTCGTCCAGCCACTAAATAGTTTTATGTTTCCTTTTCTGAAACACCTGCCTCCTCAAATGTTAAAACATTATTAAAAACCTGTATCGCCCCCTCAATTATCCCCATTGATAAAGCCCCACCGGTACCTTCGCCAAGGCGCATGCCCAAATCCAGAATTGGCTCAAGCTTCAGATGCTTCAGCATCACTCGATGCCCTGGCTCTTCCGAGCAGTGACCTGCAAAAAGATAATCAGTAACATGCGGACAAAGAGTATGGGCAATCAATGCTCCTGCCGTTGAAATAAAGCCGTCAACCATAACAGGACGACTATGATACGCTCCGGCAAGCATACAGCCGGCGATTCCGCCTATTTCAAAGCCCCCTATCTTCGACAGGATATCAAGTCCGTCTTTTCTGTCCGGCTGATTTACCTGAATTCCAGCATTGATAATATTTCGTTTTCTCATGAGCCCTTCCTCATCTATCCCTGTCCCCCTGCCGACCATATTCTCCAGACTCTTTCCTGTAATCACAGCTCCAATAGCAGCAGATGGAGTGGTATTACCTATGCCCATATCGCCGGTACCCAGAATATCTACACCTTTATTAAAAAACTCGGCAGCAAGATTAAAGCCCGTTAAAACTGCCTTTTCAGCTTGCCGGCGTGTCATGGCAGGGCCTTTTGTAAAATTTGCTGTCCCCTTTGCAATTTTATGCACCAAAAAACGATCTCCACCATCCATCGAACCTGGCTCTAACTCAGGGATAATGCCCATATCCACCACCCAGACCTCTGCACCCACATGCCGGCAAATTGCATTTATTCCTGCCCCGCCTTTCAGGAAAGTCATAACCATCGCTCCGGTAACATCCTGTGGGAAAGCGCTCACCCCTTCATTAACCACCCCGTGATCTCCGGCCATAACCAGAACAGCCTTTTGATTTATAGACGGCTTAAGATTCTTATATATTCCGCATAACCGCTCAGAAATATCATGAAGCCTCCCCAGGGCTCTCGGCGGCATAACCAGTTGAGCCGTACGCTCCCTTGCCTTTATCATCCATTCCCTGTCAACCGGTACAATCCCATCCAGAATTTCATCAAGCTTAATTTCTTTTCTATCAATCAAATTTTTCCCCTCCATTTACCTTTTTTATTAAAAACCATAAATTAAAATTCTAGGCCCTAAAATAAAAAAATCCTCAAGCAATAATCTGCTTGAGGATTTACCTTTTCCCCAAAAACACAGGCATATGGCAGGTCTTCTGACTCTCGGATCATCCTACTTGCCGCGCCTTCCCGCCTAAATTATCTGAAAGTCTATAGCTTCACGATTCGGACGACGGCTGAATTTGCTCATATCTCCCTCCCAACCAGCTTTTCCGAACAAAGCAGATCACGATAATTTTTTACCAGAGGCTTTATAAAAATCTTCTTTGGACTGGTAGCATAACTCTTACCTTCGCGAACAAGACCTTGGCCGGTTGTCATGCCCAGGCATTGCCAATTGGCCGCCTTGTAACATATACCTTGATAATGGACAGGGTCTACAAAAGTCTCCATTAATACCGGAGAATAGCCCCAACTCTCTTGCCAATGTGCTCTTATTTGCCGGTTGATTTGACCCAATACATGGCTGGCAAGATTTTTGACCTGCACCCATGGGAAGATCAAAAACCGTGAATTATTAATAACCCAGGCCAGATTGTTCAAACGCTGCTTTTCCGTCCAGCCAATCCAACGGTCTCTTGTCCCCATGGATTTTGCTGCACCGGAAAACAGAACACAACCTAA
>JAFDFV010000110.1 GCA_019309665.1 Deltaproteobacteria bacterium
GCAGCTTTACATCTTTTTCAGGCAATTTGGCGTTAACTACCGGACTGCTGTAAAAGGTGTTGAACAGGGACTAACTGCTCAAAAGGAATTTAAAAAAGAACTGAGGGCGAGGGCGGCCTCTCTAATAAATGAGGCAGAAAACAAAGGCCGGATAGTCCTTGTCCTGGCGGGCCGGCCTTATCATATAGACCCGCTTATCAACCACGGCATCCCGGACATCTTAACCTCTATGGGGGTCGATGTTATAAGCGAAGATGCTGTTCCGGTAGATAAAGATCAGTCCCTCGCCGATGTCAATGTTCTTACTCAGTGGACCTATGCCAACAGACTTTATGCTGCGGCCGGCTGGGTCGGCAAAAACCATCGGGCCGAACTGGTACATCTTACTTCTTTCGGCTGTGGCCTTGATGCTGTGGCGGCAGATGAAATCAGAGAAATCCTCAAGAGGTACGGAAAGATTTACACGTCGATCAAGATGGACGAAATATCCAATCTGGGCGCGGTCAGGATCAGACTACGTTCCATGCTGGAAGCGGTGAGAGAAAATGAGGGCAGAGCTCTGTGCACAAAAGGAAGGAAAAAGAAAACAAATCCTATCTTCATGCCGGAAGACAGAGAAAAAACTCTTATCGCTCCTTATTTTTCTCCCTTTTATTCTCCGCTTCTTCCTGCTGTATTTAAGCCGCTGGGTTATAAGCTGGATGTGCTTCCGCCACAGGATAAGGCATCTGTGGAATTAGGCCTTAAGAATATCAATAATGATATGTGCTATCCGGCTGTTCTTGTTGCAGGGGATATAATCAAGGCGTTTCAATCCGGTCAATATGATCCGAAAAAAACATCAATAATCTTAACCCAGACAGGCGGCCAGTGCAGGGCATCATCTTATGTTTCGCTTATCAGGAAGGGACTAACTGATGCAGGACTGGAAGATGTTCCGATAATTGCCGTATCTAATGAAGATATCAATCCTCAGCCTGGATTTATTATCGATAAAAAGGAACTGATCAAACGAATGGCTCTGGGCGTGATTTTCACTGATCCTCTGACTCAGATGTACATGGCCACGGTAGTAAGGGAGGAAAATCGGGGCGACTCAAAGGCTTTACATGCCAAATATCTTTCAGAAATGGAGACGGGTATTGAGAGGGCGGATTATCATTACCTTCTTAACCTGCTGGAAAAGGCGGTAGCAGACTTTAATAATGTTAAGGTTTCAGATCGGCCTGTTCCCAAAATAGGAGTGGTAGGCGAGATATTTGTAAAATATAACTTTTTTTCCAATGGAAACATCATAGAGTGGCTCTCCGACCAAGGGGTGGAAGTGGTGCTCCCATGCTTGCAAAACTTTTTTGCCCAGAGGTTTGTTAATGAAGATTTTGATCAAAAGGCGTTTTTTAAACATTCCATTGTTGACAGCCTTAAATATAAGCTGATCTATATTTATACAAGATATCATCTTTTTCAGATAGAAAGGGTCATGCAGCAATTTTGTTTTTACAGAAAGCCTTTTAACTTGAAGGAACTGGCTGAAATTACAGGAGAAGTGGTCAGTCTGGCTAACCAGTTCGGCGAGGGATGGCTTTTGACTGCCGAGATGATTGCCATGCTCAGTGAAGGGATCGGCAATATAGTCTGCCTTCAGCCATTCGGTTGTATTTCAAATCATATTACCGGAAGAGGCATGGAGAAAAAACTTAAAGAAATGTTTCCCCATCTGAATTTGCTTTCGCTTGACATGGACGCCGGGGCAAGCGAGGTAAATATTTTAAACAGGCTGCATTTCATGATCATTGCAGCCAGGGAGGAGATGGAGTATGGTGCTGAAGTGACAGCCGGATATGGAATAGACAGGCCATTTTTCAACTTCCGCATTTGGCCAAAAGATACGGCCGTTTTTGATAATTATGTACCACTGGAAATCGAAAAGTGGAAAGCATGGGTATCAGGGTTGAATTTGTGGAAAAAAGCGAGTAGTTTTATACGAAGATAATTGAGAAATACCAACATCGATCTTAAGGAGGTATGAATTATAGCGGAAAGTCAGAGGTGGGTAAAATGCCAAGAGAAAATGGAACAGTACCAAGAGGGCATGGACCTGGAACAGGTAAAGGCACAGGGCGAGGTGGCAGTGGCCAGGGCCGAAGAGGAGGTTTTGCGGCAGGACCGGGCGGTTATTGCTTTATCGTGATTTTATCCTTGCATATTTTGGGAAGAAAGTATCAAATGCACAAAACGGTTATAAAAAATATGTAGATTCGCTACCCGTTTTCTCCTCGCACAAGAAGAGGATTCGTTTGACTGAAAAACAGGGGAAACAGAAGAGATTTTGCCGATGCAAACAGACCTTTCCTTTCTACATGTTTCTGCGTTAACACTCCTTGGGACTGCTACAATTGTCGGGTTCTATATGGGCCGTGTTGCCCAGCGTATCAGCCTTCCGTCAGTTGTCGGCTATATGATTTTTGGAGTCATCCTTGGGCCGTCCATACTAAACCTTATTGACGAGCCCATGATTGAAGACCTGTCGTTTTTAACCGAGATCGCCCTTGGGTTTGTTGCTTTCACTATTGGTTCGGAACTCAGCTTGTCCTCTCTGAAGCGCCTGGGATCAGGTATCATCTCCATTATTTTTGCAGAATCTTTTGGGGCCTTTTTTTTGGTTGTTGCCGTTGTATATCTTTTGACCCGCGATCCGGCAGGTACTGTTGCCGTTATTCAGGAGTGTAAAGCAAAGGGGACATTGACAAAGTCCCTTTATGCAATAGTGGGGTTTGACGATGGCCTGGCGATTATAATCTTTGGGTTTGGCGCCAGCTTCGCAAAGAGTCTCCTCATCAGAGAGGCTTCCGGTACCACCGCAAGCGTCCTCCCGACTCTGGGGATACCAATGGTGGAAATCGGCTTGAGTCTTATAACGGGCGGAATCATTGGATTCCTGTTCTGTAAACTGGTGCTTAAGCTGCAAAAATCCCGAGATATCTTGATCATCCTTTTTGGAGTCGTTCTGCTGGCCACAGGACTGTCAATACGCTGGCACCTCTCTTTGATTCTGACCAATATGATGCTTGGATTTGTGCTGGTCAACAGCCGGCGTGAAGCGCTGGTGCAACGCGTAAGGGCTCCGCTACTTGAAATCATGCCACTGGTGTACATACTGTTTTTCTGTCTTGCCGGCGCAAACATGAAACTATCGGCCATTCCTGCTTTGGGAAGCATAGGAGCAGTTTACATACTGGGAAGATCAGCGGGTAAGATTGGAGGGGCCCGTCTCGGGGCCTCATTTGGCCGCGTCGAGGAGAAAGTAAAAAAATATGTGGGCTTGGGTATTCTCTCCCAGGCAGGTGTGGCAATCGGTCTATCGCTCATTGTCAAGCAGGAATTTTCTCAGCTCAACGTACAGTATAACCTGCCACACGCCGCGACAATTGCCGCTGTAGTATTTACCACCATCACTACGACCTGCGTTTTCTTTGAGATCATTGGCCCGATTCTTACGAAGTTCGCTTTAAAAAAAGCAGGCGAAATACCGGATGAGGCATCATAGTGAAGGGTGGATAACGCGGCTTTAAGGCAACAAGAGGAGGCAACATGACAGGGGCAAAGGACAAAAGAAGTCTTGGTAAAATTGCCGATTTGATGGAGCAACTGAAACAGCGGAAAATCCCTGTGGTCCCCAAGCAAGCTACTGTCAGTGAAATTATAGATGCTTTTGCTGCATCGGATCACTCGCGAATCCTGTACGTCGTGGATGACGAATGCAGATTCATAGGCGTCCTTTCCCTGGGAAATATGATCAGGCACGTTTTTTTCCATTACCACGATCCATCATCAATCGATTCTCGAAGTATCATAAACATGGTTGTCTCAGAAACGGCCGGCGACTTCATGCAAAGGGAACCAATGTTTGCCATACATTCTGAGGACGTTGAAGACATACTCCAGCGCATGATCTACCACAACGTCAAGGAGATTCCCATCTTGGACGATGAGAAAAGGGTCGTAGCGGACATCACCATCGTTGATCTTCTCAAGCATTATAAGTCTGTCAAAGGGCCGGATTGATCTTCTGGAATTCCGATAAGGAACGTGGACGAATTAACTTCCTCAAGTAGTCGCACAGATTTGGGTCGAATTTGTTCGATCCCAGATCACAAAAGTTGAAGGAATAGCGAGCTATTTCAATATTTTTGTGATTTGAGACCGGACAAAGGCGGCCTGAAGCTGTGATGTATAGTTGGGGAAGTTATTTCGTCCACGTAAGAGACAAAAAAAGTGTCCGTAAAACTGAGCTTAAAAGAATTACCTTTGAATTTAAGATTTTTTATTACTGTTTGGCATAACCTCTCTCGGCTTATTAGTTATTTCCAGTTTTTATGGCATCTTATTGTTTTTTATGATTTATGGAATATGTTATGCTATGATCAATGGCAGCCAGAGGGCATTTGTGGTCGATTTAGCGCCGCAACATTTAAAAGGAACTGCATTGGGAGTATTTCATACAGCAATAGGGTCGGTTGCCCTTCCGGGCGGATATATCGCGGGATTATTATGGGATAAAGTAAGCCCTGAAGCCACATTTGGTTATGGTCTTATATTAGCGATAATTTCAGCGGTATCACTTGTATTTGTGAGGTAAGTGAGGAACTCTGGAAAATTGAAACACGAGTTGAAGATGAGAAGACGCAGAAGTAATAATAACCATTGAAAGGATTGAAAGGAGGAAAATTATGTTTGATATCATTAAAAAGGTCATGCTGACTGGAGTAGGATTGGCTGCTATGACCAAAGACAAGGTAGAAGAAGTGGCCAGGGATCTTGCAAAAAAGGGGAAGCTGACGGAGAAAGAGGGAAAGGAATTAGTTGATGATCTGTTGAAAAAGTCGGAGAAGGCCAAAGAGGATCTGGAGAAAGATATAGAAAAAGTGGTAAAGGATACCATGAAGAAGATGAACCTTGCCGGAGCGGAAGAATTGTCAAATCTGACAAAACGAATAAAGAAACTGGAGCAGGCTTTGAAAGAAAAAGGCTCACAGAGCTGATGTTAAGCATCCGAAAAATCGGCATAATCGGCCGAGCTTACCGTCACCTGAACCGATACCGCCATATCCTTACGGTCTTGTTTAAATACGGCTTTGGGGATCTGGTGGACATTCTGAAGATCGAACAGTATCTTGAAATCGGTCTTCAGATGATTTCCAGAAAACGACGTGAGCAGGTCGAAAAACTCAGCAGAGCGGAACGGGTACGGATGGTTATGGAAGAGCTTGGCCCGACCTTTATCAAGTTGGGCCAGATACTTTCCACCCGTCCGGACCTTATTCCCGTTGAATTTATACAGGAACTTTCAAAGCTCCAGGATAATGTCCCTTCCTTTCCCTATCCCGAAGCCAGACAAATTATAGAATCCGAGATTGGAAGGCCGCTCGAAGATATATTCCAACACTTTGAGAATACACCCCTTGCCGCAGCCTCCATAGGCCAGGTTCACAGAGCACAGTTGAAGGACGGCGAGGAAGTGGTAGTCAAGGTTCAACGTCCCGGCATCCGCAAAACCATTGAAGTTGATCTGGAGATTATGCTCCATCTCGCTTCCCTTATGGAGCGGCATTTAGAGGAATTGCAGGTACACCGTCCCGTCAGGATTGTTCAGGAATTTGCCCGTACCCTGGGAAAAGAGATAGATTACACCATAGAAACCTCACATATAGAAAGGTTTGCCCGCCAATCTATGGATGATCCGACTGTCTATGTTCCCAAGGTTTTTCGGGATACAACAACGGAACGTATTCTTACCATGGAGTATATTGACGGAATCAAGGCATCCGAGATTGATCGTATTGAACGTGAAGGATTGGACAGAAAGATCATTACCGCGCGAGGGGCTGACCTGATTCTAAGGCAAATATTTGATTACGGTTTTTTCCATGCTGATCCCCATCCCGGAAACATCTTTGTTTTGCCGGACAATGTTATCTGCTATATTGATTTCGGCATGATGGGGTCCATTGACCGGCAGACACGGGAGGATTTCGCAGATTTTATTCATACCGTGGTACACCATGATGAATCCATGGCCACGCAGATGCTCCTTAAACTCACCGAATATGATGAAAAACCGGATGTGCGTGTTTTGGAAAGAGATTTGACGGAGTTCATCGGACAGCATCTTTATGTGCCGCTCAAAGACCTGCAAATGGAAAAACTTCTCCAGCAAATCCTGAAGATGATTTCCCGCCATCGCCTGCAGATACCGCAGAATCTTTTTCTTATGATGAAGGCATTGGCTACTGTGGAGGGAATTGGACTTTTGCTTGATCCTGATTTTGAAATGATTAAGCAAACCATCCCCTTTATTCAGCGAGTCAAGATGGCCCGCTATCATCCTAAACGAATGGCAAATGACATTATCAGGTCCGGTGTCGAGTTTGTTAAACTCATGCAGGAAATTCCAGGAGAGACACGCGAGATTCTGGAACAAATGAAGCAGGGCAAGATCAAGATGGAGTTCGAGCACAAGGGGCTTGAGCCGATGTTGTCCACCTACGACCAGATCAGCAATCGGATTGCTTTTGCTATTGTCATCGCTGCCCTTATAATCGGCTCCGCATTAATCGTTCTTTCCAAGACACCACCTTTTCTGTTCGGCATTTCTTTTATCGGTATCATCGGTTTCCTGGCAGCCGCGCTTATGGGCCTATGGCTTCTTATAGCGATTCTGAAAAAGGGGAAGCTTTACTTCTGCTTGCTCTGCCCATTCTGATTTTTGCTAAATGGTAGTGGCTTAATTGTCAAGCATTAATTCATAATTCAAGCTTTGACACCAATTTCTGTTCGAATACTATAGTGTTTGCAACGAATCCTGTTTCGAACCTGGTCTAATAGCTTTGGTTGCTTTGAGTCGGATCTATAAAGTGCTTTTTTTTCCTCATAATGTTTTGGTTTTGCACGAGATTTACATGAATTTTTCACGATTCAGCATTCCCCCTTATTGTTTTCCGAATAATAATTTCGTTGGCTTTATCTCACATGAAAGTTAAAAATTATAACCATTTTGGGCGAAAATTCACTTTATATGATCATTTGTTCATGCACTGATATAATACTAAAATCAAAATTTTTATCAAGCAAAAAAGTCGTCTAATCCACAAATAGATCGTTTTATACGACCAAACAGCCGTATAAAACAATTTCGTACGTAGATTAGCGTATTATAAGACGACTATTCGGCAGTCTACTATATGTTCGGTCAACATCAAACGATAGGAGATTATAATGAAGGCAGAATTCACAGCAATCATAGAAGCCGCACCCGAGGGCGGCTTTTGGGCTATCTGTCCGGAGGTGCCTGGCGCTAATGGACAGGGCGAAACGATAGAGGAAACTAAGACTAATTTGCGGCAGGCTATTGAGTTGATTTTGGATGACCGCAAAGCTGACATTCTCCGAGGGCTACCCGAGGATGCTATTCAAGATAAGGTGATGATCGGATGAAACGACGAGACTTGGAGCGAAGGTTAAGAATCGCCGGTTGTTACCTGAAACGTGAAGGGGGCTCACATTCACTTTGGATTAATTCGAAGAACGGAGCGATAGAAGCTGTCCCCCGACGCACTGAGATCAAAGAACCATTAGCAAAAAAGATTTTGAAGAATCTCAATGCAGATTGAGTGACCGAACAATTTGCTGCACCGGAGCGCAAAAAGCTGCGCCCGGTGAGCAACACGAACCCCGCAGTTAGAATAAAGTTAGGCGCAATTGGTGTGATTTTTGGGAAGTGGAAAGCATAAAATGGGGTCAAGTCTACTATTGACCCATGAAAGATAAAATGTTATATGTTATAGCATGTCACGTCCACTTAGAATAGAATATCCCGGAGCATGGTATCATGTAATGAACCGTGGGAGACGGTCCGATTCTGTGATCAGCATATGTACGTGAGCATTAAATTTAATATCTCGACCAAATGTATGAACAATAACCAGCATGCCCGGAACCGCATCTATTCCTCTGCTTTGAAGCACTTCCAAAGCAGCTCGAGAAGCACAGTCCATCATTACTTTTATCAATGTACGATCATTAAAAATTATCTTGCGAAGCTCTTGTGGAATGATAAATATCAAATGCCTGTGCGGTACATCAAATATGTTACGCACTGTCTTTTCTACCCATTTATCAATATAAATCTTGCCGCAAGAAGTACGGAATCTGCTTTTACATGTAAACGGAACTTGTTTCTTATTACCACATTGGGGACAAACATATTCAGCATACCCGCTGGAAGGATCACCACACCCGATCATCTTTTCAACATTTTCAACAATCGAATCTCAATGTAGTTTTGAATATCTACTTGATAACTCAGCAAATATTATATACCAAAAATCACGAAATATTGTTTTTATTGACCTGGCTGCCATACAACCATTTTATATATCGTAATTTCAATATATTGAAAGCGTAATTTTATAATTTCCTATACAATTAAAAAACAGATAGGGAAAATACAAGACAGTAACAAGGGTCAAAGGCAGACTTGACCCCTTTTTTACTTATCTTTTTATATAGCCGCTTAACACTAAATAAATGAAGACAGACGATTTATTGGTCAAAAACAAAATACCCCAAAAATTTCATAGCCATTATTTAAAATGGTTAAGATACTATTTGGATTTCTGTCAAAGATACCGGTTCAGTTAATCAAACTTCCGGAGTCTGTCCAATTTTATCTGGAAATTAAAAGAAAAGGAGCAGACCGACGTGCAGCAAAAACAGGCAAATGAGGCCATCTATAAGCTTGTAAAGTAAAAAAATCTATAAATCTATTGTCTTCCGCAATGTTCTGTATGTCCGTCGGGGAAATATGGGGATGTTTGCACAGAAAGCGCTTAACTCAGCATGGGTTTTTTTGATGATCGATATGATCTTCAAATTTAGGGGGAGACAGCCTCACTCCGGATAGAACAAAAACGCAAAAGCTCTTTGTCGCTAAAACTCGTTTTCAGTCGCGATGATTCATTTTTGACCTTCATTAAGAGTTCTTCCAGAACTCTGTCTTCTGTATTTGTCCTCAGACTATTGAGCTTGTAACGTAGCGCACTTTTTCCCGTCTTCTTGCCGATAAGGAATTTTCTCCGCATAGATACCTCCGCAGGATCGAATGGTTCATAATTGGAAGGATTTTTTATGAGTCCATCTATATGGATACCCGACTCGCATGTAAAGATATCTTTTCCAACTACAGGCTTTCTTGAAGAAAGAGGAATGCCGGAAACTTTTGCAACATACTCGGAAAGAGGCCGGAGGCGTTTCAGATTGTATTTGTCCGTCCCCTTTCTTTTCGCCAAAAAGCCTACTACCTCTTCCAGTACCGCATTGCCGGCTCGCTCACCAAGACCATTTACTGTAACATCCGCAAAATCGGCGCCGGCTGCAAGGGCGCTTACTGCATTGGCCGTGGCCATGCCAAAATCATTGTGTGCATGCATGCCGATATCAATAGAGAGCAGGGATCTTAGCCTGGAAACAGCGTCAAAGATGGCCGGGGGGTCCATGATTCCTACGGTATCGGCAAAACGGACCCTGTTTATACCTTCTTTCTCGGCCAGAAGGCAGACCTCGTCCACAAAATCCGGCATAGCTCTGGAGGCATCTTCCAGACCGAGGGAGAGATAACAGGATGAGCTATTTCTAACCTGCCTTATACCTTCACAGACCCTGGCCAGCACCCATTTTCTATTCCTGCCAAGTTTGTTTTTTATATGGATATCCGAAACCGGGATGGACATAGCAAGGACATCGGGACAAAGCCTCACACTTTGTTCTATATCGCCGGGAAGGCACCGGCACCACAGGGCAAGTTTCGGGCACCCTGCGAGTTTTCCGGCTTGTTTGATGAGTTCCCTGGTCTCAGGGTTTTGCACTGCAATTCCCAGCTCTATCTCATCAACACCCACCTTTATGAGCAAATCAATGATACGCAGCTTTTCCGTCAGGTCAAAATAAACATTAGCCGCCTGTTCACCCTCTCTCAATGTAGAATCAATAATTCCTTTCATAATTTGTCACCCCCGATTTCATTAAGACTTAGCCTTCAGCCTTCTACCTGAGTAGTTACAAGACATTTTCTTCCAGCCTCCGGTTCTCTGCATTTTTTGCCGCATAACGGATGGGGCGCATCCGGGGCAAAGCAAACCCAAACATTTTCGTATATATTAAAATCAAAAAGATCTTTGGGAATCACGGCATGCAGCTCCATGCCGTTAGTGTCAATCGTTGCCTTTAAGCCATTACCGTTGTTTGTTTTATTTACTATTTTTCCCATGATTCGATTCAAGTTGGCGTCAGGCACTTTGTTTTCTTTTTTTAGAGTAATTTTTTCCGGGTGGATACAGAGATTGATCTCTTTGCCTTTTTCAAAAACAGGATATTTTTTAACTCTAATCTTAACGGGTTGACCTGGGCCTTCATTATTGACTTGTACAACGGCTTCATGCTGATTTATTTCTATTACGCGTGCTTTTAAAATATTTTTAGCTCCGACAAAACGGGCTACAAATTCGGTTTTGGGATGATAAAACAGTTCATCAGGGGATTCGATCTGCTCTATTTTCCCCTTATTAACTACCGAAACACGATCTCCCAGGAAAAAGGCTTCGCCATGGTTGTGGGTAACATAGATTGTGGTTACTCCCATTTTTCGCTGAATATTTTTAAATTCACCTCCTATTTTCTCTCTGGTCAGAACATCCAGGTCACTCATGGGCTCATCCAGGAGCAATACCCTTGGAGAGGGCGCAATGGCCCTGGCCAGGGCTGCTCGCTGCTTTTCTCCGCCGCTCAAATCTTTGGGGTATCTCCGGGCAAGGTGACGGATATTCATCAAATTTAACATTTCATCCAGCCTGGCCTCAATTTCATCGACACGCCTTTTTTGTATCTTCAATCCATAGGTGATATTAGAGGCTACATCAAGGTGAGGAAACAGGGCTAAATCCTGGAACAGGTAGCCGACGCTCCTCCGGTTGACCGGGATCTCATCCACCGATGCCCCATCGAATAGCACCGATCCTTCATATTCAATCAATCCGGAGACGATGTTTAGCAAGGTTGTTTTCCCGGCGCCGGTTGGTCCCAAAAGCACCATAAGCTCGCCGTCTGCTATCTTTAAGCTCATATTACGACAGATAAAATTGCTAATATTTTTTAGCTCTATAGCGGGCATATTATCTCCATTTGTGAGTCAACCTGTGCTCCATATAGATGAAGAATCTCTCAAAGGATAGACACATCACCGACAGAACTATCAAGCATACTATAACAATATCTATTCTGATCAAACTTTCGGCCCTCATGAGCAACGCCCCGATGCCGGTGGGAATGGCTACCATCTCAGCGGCTATTATCACCCGCCAGGCCATCCCCGCCTCCAGTCTCAAACCAGTAAATATATTGGAAAGAGCAAGGGGCAAAAGTATGGTACTCAATATCTTTCCTTCAGACGCTCCCAGGGTCTTTGCAACCTTGACAAGGTTTTTATCTACGGTCTTGATGCCGGTAACCGTATTATAAAGCACAGGAAAAAATGAACAGATAAATATTATCATGATGGGAAGCATTTCACTTATTCCAAACCAGAGCATCAAGATGGGCAGCCAGCCCAAAGCGGGTATAGGGCAAAGCAGGCTAAATATCGGGTGAAGTGTTTTGTTTATAACTTGCTTATAACCCATCAAAATACCGATTAACAGCCCGGCAATAGATCCTGTGGAAAAACCGATCAAGACCCTGGACAAACTCCTCAAAAAATTATCCGGCAGAACTCCGCTGATTGTGAGATAATAAAATTCCTGTATAACCTTAGTAAAAGGCGGAAAAAAGAAGTGACCGGGGATTAGTTCCAGCCGTGTTACCATCTCCCAGATTAACAAAAAAACTAATACAGGAATTAAGCTATAAGCGGCTTTTATTTTTTTCATTTGATAAACCCCGTTAATTCAATAAAATTTTCTGCTTTAAATGGTTCCTTTATGTATTCTAATTCCACGCAGGTATCTATCGCTTTCTGGATTTGTTTCGGGTCAATATCAGTGGTATTAACCAATCTTACCGTTAATGATTTTAATATCTGCCTGGGAGTAATCACAAGTTTGGAAACTACATCAATAGCTTTAACAGGGAATATCTTTTTTCCTGCAATTTGTAATTCTCCTGCAACAATCTCTGCTGCTTCTTCAGGATGACTATTAATAAATTGTGTCGCTCGCTCAGTAACCTTTACCAGTTTTTTTACTATGTCAGGATATTCCTTTATGAGTTCTTCCCTTACCACCAAAACACTTCCCTGCATATTGGGCCATAGGTCCTGGGCGGTTAAAAATACTTTAAATCCCAATTCTTCCGCCATGGTGGGAAATTGTTCACAAATAAAGGCGGCATCCAATTGACCTGTTTTAAGGGCAAGAAGTAGTTTGGGTGGATTCATCCTTCTGACTTTTTTTAATATCTGCTTTTTATCCAGGTGATATTTTTCTATCATTTTATGCAGAAGCGAATCAAGGGGACCCCCTTCACGACTGCATCCAATACGAATCCCTTTTTTTTTCAGGTCTTCGATGGTTTTAACTTTATCAGGGTTAACAACAAAACCATACCCGTACTTATGGATTCCGGCCACAATCTTTATCGGCACCCTGGCATTAGCCTTGGCATTTATAGCCGGAATTAGACAAATATAAGCAGCATCAATATCGCCTCTTGCCAAGGCGACAGCAAGAGCCATGCCGGTTATAAAATTTTCATAACTGGAGATGGTCAACCCCTCTTCCTTATACCAGCCTTTTTGATTAGCTATATGCGCACAAGCAGAATGAGTAGTAAATTCCACGGCTATCCTGATGGGCTTTGATTTCGTTTCCGCAAATACAAGAGCTTCCCTGGATTCTTTTTGGGCAAAGGCGGTGTAAGAAATAAGGCAAATCAATAGCACTAAAAACAGCACATTATATTTTCTTAAGCCTTTCAATGTCTTCATGATATCCCCTAAATATAGGTTGGTTGTTGCGATGCTCTCTGTTTTACCTACAAGACCTTCCTGGAAAATTTGTACTGTAGCTGAATAAAACACCAGTTAGCTTCAACATCATCTGCCACGGTTTCAACAAATCCGCCTGGCCAGAAATGACCATAGCCGAATTGGCATTCCAATCCCTTGAGGGGTGTGGTGTATTTTCCGACAATATCAAATTCCACCCCAAGTTCGTTTCCTGATTTGCCGGTCTTATCTCTATAAGCCTTTTGGTTCTGATACCAGGCGTCTTTTTTTTCCGCGAGCCAAAATTTGTGTAACTCTGCCTTAAAACCCAGGTTTTTTAAGGGCTTGAATTCCAGATTGATCTGGGCATCCTGTAGATTTTTCCACTGCATAAGATTCATTCTGCCGTACATCTTGTCCCGTGCTCCAAACACCCCGTCAAAAGTGTTGCAATTTCTGTCTGTCGGATCTTCGTCTCCGGAGGCATAGGAAAATTCAGCGCTAACCTGCGGGGTCCACGGAACTGTCTTGAATTTATACCCGGCAAGTAGATGATAACCATATGCCTCTATGTCGTCATTTCCCCACTCGCCGGACTGCCAGACAAAGGTAAAATCATAATCCAATCCAGGAAAGATTTCGGCATAGCTCCGTAGGCCGTAATAGTTTGAATTAAAATCGTCAAAGGTGTTGTTTTCGCTTTTGAAATTGTCGTGGGTGTCCCATTTCCTTATAAAAAAAGGCTCCACGTAAATTTTTCTGTCCTGCATGGGAACAAGGAAATGGCTGTAGACGGCACAACCCTCAAAGAAATGGCGGTGATCGAGTGAAAATCTGTCAGGTTCATGTATAATGTTTGTGCCGTAGAATGTGTCTACAAAGTTCTCACCGAATTTGTATGACAATTTTACTGCGTCCCATATGTATTTGCCGGAGTTGCCCCATTTGCCCGGGCCAAAAACCCTTCTGTCCCCATAGGCGATGATTTGTCTTCCCCCTTTCAGATTGAGTTTTTGACCAAAAAGATTCTTCAGCTCAAGATAGGTATCAAAAAGTTCCAAATGATTTTTGTTTGGATTGTGTTCAAGTCCCAGCCTTGAGTTATAAAAGGCGTCATCAGGAAGGGCCACATCATAAGCCCTTGCATCCTGCAAGCCCGCAGAAATATGCACATTTTTGTGGGGGTTGAAATCGAATGTCAGCCGAATCCTTTGAAGCAAGAAAGCGTCATCCGATTCGCCTTTAGGAGGATTTTTTCCGTAAAACTTCTGATTGAAGTTGTCCTCGTATTCCCACCTGTATCTTATATCAGCATTTATCCTCAGCACATCATCTGCCGTGTCCGCTAAAGAAGGATCTATAAAAAATAACAATGTGACCACAAAGAATTTTCTCCACATAGCGGTTCCCTCCTTCTATTAATTGAAATGGCGGTCTTGATCATAGTTTCGGCCACTTCAACATCTCTGTGGGAGCGGCTTTCCGGCCGCGACGGTCGCGGCAAGAATGCCGCTCCCACAAATTGGACCAAATGATGATTAAGCCCGAAATGGTAAAGCGAATACCATTTCTGGAAAGCCGATCCTGACTTTAAGAGGCTTGAAAACACAGCCTTTCCAGGTTCAAAATTTTGCTGGTGCCTGCAACTGTTGTACCGTAAAGATATAGCGGCTTATGATAC
The DNA here is from genome assembly GCA_019309665.1 of Deltaproteobacteria bacterium. Lineage (GTDB taxonomy): Bacteria > Desulfobacterota > Desulfobacteria > Desulfobacterales > ETH-SRB1 > B13-G4. The sequence goes on from JAFDFV010000110.1 coordinate 14,715, forward strand.
TCCTCTGAGAGAGAAATCAACTGAGACAAGCTGTCATTTACTACTGTTGAGCCTGTCGCCAAAATAACATCACAGATTTTAAAAAGCTCTTCTGTCTTTTCCCTGCCGTCCCATATAAGTGTTCCATATTTTATTTTGTTGATATTCTCTTTATCCAGGTCTGCTACTTTGATATTTTCCACGGGTAACCCTTTGGAAAAATAATCTATTATAGCCGGCTGGAATCCAACAATTCCAACCTTCACGTCAGCACTGTATTTATCAATGATTGTCCTTGCTATCTCCCTGGCGCATAATTCAGGTTCCTTGTTTTTGCAGTGAATAGTCTTGTCGGCTGCGTCCACGTATCGCATTACAGCGTTGAGCGTAGCAATAAAAAGGGCTCGATCATTGTTATCTGTTAATTTTAATTCAAGTATTTTTTTGAGCTTACCCTTGAAATTCCCTGGGGCATCTGTGAATGCCTGTCCCAAGGCATTCTTGAAATCCGCCTGGATCAAGAATTCCTTGCCTTGAAGCAAAGGAAAATCCTTTCTTTCTGTTTCACCTATAGCCTCTTCAGAT
>JAFDFV010000111.1 GCA_019309665.1 Deltaproteobacteria bacterium
AACCATCTGTGCCGAATTAATCTACAATTGTGACCAGATAGAGATATCTGAGTGAAACGGAGGCATACGAGAGGGGACTCCGATGCCAAGGGATAACTCAGTGCGGTAGACTGCTGTCTGCTTGGGCCCCGGTAGGGTGAAAAATGCCGGGGCCTACCTTTTTCTTGAGCTGGTAAAATAACCTGACATCTTCTTGGTATCAGACTGCGACATTCAACACCTACTAATGCTTAATCAGGATAGTGATCTTTTTACACTACCTATAAGGAATTGAAACTAAACTCAATGTTCTCGATTTTTTCATGAATTTTTCCTTTTTACACTACCTATAAGGAATTGAAACTCAGGAATGTCACCGCGCCGCATAAACAGGTTGTAACTTTTTACACTACCTATAAGGAATTGAAACAAATTAGGATCTTCTGGGGCACGTCCTGAAAAATAACCTTTTTACACTACCTATAAGGAATTGAAACGGCGAAACTTGCAGAGATTGCTGATATCGTTGGCGACTTTTTACACTACCTATAAGGAATTGAAACGCAGAATATGAAGTTTTAAAAACGGATTATATTTCCCTTTTTACACTACCTATAAGGAATTGAAACACAAATACTTGTTTTACAGCAGATTCTTTTTGTACCCTTTTTACACTACCTATAAGGAATTGAAACTCTGGTATTTCTATTTTTTCGACATTCACAACATATCCTTTTTACACTACCTATAAGGAATTGAAACTTGGGTATATCCAAAAGTGGCTAAAATGCTTCATTGGCTTTTTACACTACCTATAAGGAATTGAAACCAATTGACGAAACATACGTTGAGACAAATTCTAACTACTTTTTACACTACCTATAAGGAATTGAAACTAAAGTTAGCAACACTCCTAACTCCGAATGCCGAACCTTTTTACACTACCTATAAGGAATTGAAACAGTCAATGTTAGTGTTAATGTACAATACGGAGAGGGCTTTTTACACTACCTATAAGGAATTGAAACGCTTTAATCCGAGGCAATTCTTTCAAACTTGTAACACTTTTTACACTACCTATAAGGAATTGAAACATAGAAAAGGAGCGTCCATTTGCCGTTGAATATTGCTTTTTACACTACCTATAAGGAATTGAAACTACATCTGCCGCATTTCAGTCATATATCTTTCCTGTTCTTTTTACACTACCTATAAGGAATTGAAACATGCTTGATATTGCATATACGTCCTGTGGGTCGAGGCTTTTTACACTACCTATAAGGAATTGAAACGTATATGCCTGGAATTTAAAGCCGCTTTAAACGCACCCTTTTTACACTACCTATAAGGAATTGAAACACATACTCCATGGCTCCCAGTTGATACAGCGGGGCCTTTTTACACTACCTATAAGGAATTGAAACTCTGTAAAAAACATATCTTTCAATATCTTTTTAGTCTCTTTTTACACTACCTATAAGGAATTGAAACTTGCTCCAATCACTCTTATTTCCTAACGCATCAATAGCTTTTTACACTACCTATAAGGAATTGAAACACTGAACTATCTTTCGTTATTACAACATGACACCATACTTTTTACACTACCTATAAGGAATTGAAACAAAAAAACGATTATTGCCTAAAATATTATGTTTCCACAAAAAGCTTGATAGTCGAGTAAGTGGCATTGTTTGCTGTATCCTCATTCGCTGAGTTTCCAGTTAATAAGCTTTGGCAAGACATCAATAAACAACTCTAAATCTTCAAATTTCCTTTCCCAAAAAAATACCATTGGTTCTGTGAGATTTGAACAGTTAAGACTTCTTGACTTTTTTCATATAATTAAGTAGGTTGATATAATATTTTTTTAAATGTTATTTACCACTCACCGAAGGAGGATCTCATGGCAAAAAAAAGGGGGAAATCAGTAAGTTTCGATGCAATGGTTAAATTTTTTATGCGGCATTATGATATCCCGACAAAAAAAGATGTAGCTGGTCTTATGACAAAGATAGATCGTCTCGAAACACTGATTAAGTCAAAATCAGCGCCCGGCAAAAGCAAACGTTCAGCTAAAGCTGCTCCTAAAAGAAAAGAATTCGGCCCTACATCTTCTTTAACAGCTTCTGATATGGTCATGGGAATCATTAAGAAGTCCAGGCAAGGTGCGGATTTTGCCGGAATTCAGGCTGAAACTGGTTTTGGGGAAAAAAAACTTAGAAACATTATATTCAGGCTTAACCAGATGAAAAAGATTAAGCGCAAGAGCCGTGGCGTATATATAGTCTCATAGATCTATATAAAGATCCGAATTGTCCACAATCTTATGTTTTAATAGGAACTCACGAATTAGACAGCCAAATATCAAATAAGCAACTCCGCAAGCTATTTATATGGATAATACTTTGGATCAAAACAATCCCAATATTAAAGAAAACGATAATATCTGCGGCTATTTAATAAAAAAAATAGTGGCACTTAAAGAAACAAGATTGATTTTATATGATATAGAGCATACTGCAACAGGTGCCAGACATATCCATTTAAGTAACACTGATAAGGAAAATACTTTTGGTGTAGCATTTAAGACAGTGCCGACTGATTCAACCGGTGTTGCACACATTCTGGAGCATACAGTTCTTTGCGGTTCCAAAAAATTCCCCGTACGTGATCCTTTTTTTTCCATGCTGAAAAGAAGTTTGAGCACTTTTATGAACGCTTTTACTGCATCTGACTGGACGATGTATCCTTTCTCTACACAGAACAGAAAAGATTTCTACAATCTTATGGATGTGTATCTTGATTCCGCCTTTTACCCTGACATTAACGAACTCAGCTTTAAGCAAGAAGGACACCGCCTTGAAATTGAGGCCCCTGAATCATCTCATTTGGAGTCGTGGCATCTGGTTTATAAAGGCGTAGTTTATAATGAAATGAAAGGCGCCATGTCATCACCGGATCAAGTAATGGCTCAAGCCCTGTTAAATAAGCTGTACCCTGATACAACATATAGTAATAATTCAGGTGGCGATCCCGCTATAATACCCGGTTTATCCTATACTCAACTTAAGGCTTTTCACAAACGCCATTATCATCCGAGCAATGCTTTTTTCTACACATATGGGAACTTGCCTTTAAGAGATCATCTGTCTTTTATTCATGATAAAATTTTAAAAGACTTTACAAAAATCGACCCTGAAACAGATGTTCTCTCTCAACCTCGGTGGGATAAACCCATAACGGCGACTTATCACTATCCTATCGGCAAAAATGAAGATCCATCAAAAAAATACCAGACTTGCGTTGCGTGGCTGACTACAGACATAAAAGATTCTTTTGAAGTACTTGTTCTTACTCTACTTGAACAAATCCTTCTTGGAAATTCAGCATCGCCGCTGCGCAAGGCCTTGATAGATTCAAAGTTTGGAACGGCTCTCAGCGACGGAACTGGGTATGACTCAAATAATAAGGACACTATGTTTGTCTGCGGGCTTAAAGACGTTGAAAAATCTGTCTCAGGCAAAATCGAATCTATTATTTTTAATGTTTTAAATGAACTCGCAACCAAAGGAGTCGATAATAAACTCATAGAGTCAGCTATTCATCAGATTGAATTTCATCGCAAAGAAATAACAAACGTTCCTTACCCTTATGGTCTTCGCTTACTTTTAACTTTTTCCGGCAACTGGCTTCACGGAGGCAAGCCCGAAAGGGTTCTGCAATTTGATGCAGATCTTCGCAGACTTCGTGATGAGCTTTCTAAAGGCCATCTGTTCGAGAACCGCATAAAAAAGTATTTTATAAATAATTCTCATAGAGTGCTTCTTACTCTTGCTCCTGACCGGATGATGGAAGAAAAAGAAAAAGAACGGGTTACAGAAGAACTTGAAGTTATAAAAGCCGGCTTAACACAATCAGATATTGAAAAAATAAATGAAGATGCTGAAGCCTTAAAGAAACTGCAGGAAGAAAAAGAAGATGTTTCCTGTCTCCCAACGTTAGAAATTGAAGATATCCAGCCCTATATTCAAACTGTACATGAATCTAAAAAATATTGCAGGGATGCTGCATCTTGTTATAATCAGCCTACCTACGGCATTTTCTACTTCTCTTCGGCAGCAGGCGCAGGCACTTTGCAAAATCAGATGCTCCCCCTTGTACCCTTTTTTTGCTATGCTTTCTCCAAAACTGGTACAAAATCAAGAGCATATACGGATTTAGCGCGGCTGATTGATGCATATACGGGCGGCATTGGTTTATCATCGCACGCGCTCACTAATTTTGCAGGGGCAGGTGCCTGTCTGCCATTTATAACATTCAACGGGAAATGCCTTGTCAGAAACCAGAGCAGAATGTTTGAAATAATTGAAGAACTTTTATATGAATTTGACTTTTCTGATCTGGATAGATTAAAAAGCCTTTTGCTTGAATACAGAGCAAACATGGAATCCATGATAGTTCACAATGGTCATAGATTGGCTATTTCTCTTGCCTCAAGAAATTTTTCAACTACCTGCGCCTTAAGCGAAACCTGGCATGGTATCCACCAGTTACAGACCATAAAGAATATAACCGACAATCTTATTGATAACAAACTTGAATCCGTTTCCGATAATCTATCATCTATAGGAAAAAATTTTTTAAATAGTAATAATTTCAAAATTGCTTTGATTGGAGAAGACAATGCTCTTTCCAGTGCATCTTCTTATGCTTCATCAATACAAAAAAAACTTAATGAAACATCATCTGCAAAACCATCAAATGGTTTTATTTCCCCTGAAATAAGCCTTAATGATGAAATTATCAGGGAGGGCTGGAGTACAAACTCTGCCGTATCATTTGTATCCCTTGCATTTAAAACCGTACGCATGAAGCATGAAGATGCACCTGCTTTGTCTGTAATCAGCAAGCTGCTCAGATCGCTGTATCTGCACCGGGAGATTCGAGAAAAAGGCGGCGCATACGGCGGTTTTTCAATATATAACTCAGAAAACGGCATTTTTTCCTTCTGCTCTTACAGAGATCCACATATAGTATCTACTCTGAAAGTGTATGATGACGCAATGACATTCATTAAATCAGGAGACTATACTGAGGAAGACATCAAAGAAGCAATCCTTCAAATATGCTCAGAGATAGATAAACCCCATCCTCCAGGCCCTGCTGCAAAAAAGGCATTTTACAGGAAGCTGATTTCACTCTCAGATGATGCTCGAAAACGTTTCAAGACAAATCTTCTTTCATTAAAGCGCAATCAGGTAATAAAAGTTGCGGAAAAATATTTTAATCAGGATGAAAAAAAACAGGCTGTAGCAGTAATATCCAGTGAAGAAAAATTAAAAGAGGCAAATCAAAAGATCAAAGAAAGTCCTCTAAACCTTTTTAGAATTTAGAATATTCCATTACGGCAGCAATGATAGCCAGTGATCCGCACTGATTATCATTAGTTTCAAATTATTATTGGAAACAAGTTTGCAGATACCGCTTTTATTGACAAGCTGAACTGCCGGGATATTGAGAATCTTTTGAAATTTTATCAGACCCTTTGCTGCATGATCATCGGACAATTTGGCTTCAATGAGCAGGAAAGGGTTGTGATTGTTTGAAAGTAGAAAGTCAACCTCTTCCTTTTCCCTGTTTCTTAGATAATGCAAAGAAAAATTCCCGAGCCCGATATCATTCCAGTTCGATATAGCCCGAAGAAGTTCCAGGGCAACCATGTTTTCAAATTTTGCTGCCTGGGATTCAATTCCGGCATAATCGAAGAGATATAGTTTTTTCTCTTTGGTTATGGCTCTGGATATTTTTTGGCTCCACGGAGGTATTCTGAAAACCATAAAAAAGTTCTCAAAAATCTCAATCCAGCTCCTGACGCTGTCAAACGACACATGAATATCTCTGGCAAGGCTTGCCATTGACAGCGGGCTGCCAATTCTGGAAGGCAGGAGAGAAAAGAGTATCTCCACATTTTCAATACTGCGAAGCGACGCAAGATCACGGATATCTTCGCGTAAGAGCTGTTTTCTGTAAGTGTTTGACCAAATCTGATGAAATTGTTCTGTTTTGTTAAGGTATGGATCTGGAAATCCACTGAATTGACTTAATTTATTCCAGATAGGTTGCGTTTCATTTGGACAGGCACGAACTTCAATGGGATTGGACATGAATTGCTTAAACGAGAGATTATTTCCTGCAAGCTCGGCAAGAGTAAATGGCCACAGATAAAAAATAAAATATCTTCCGGCTAATGAATCCCCTCCCTTTTGATACATATCAGTTTGAATATTTATGTAACTCATCAAATATTATAAGCGGCACAGACTTGTCTTTACGATGAACCTGTTCATAAAAAAACGGGTTTTCGATCAGTTTTCGCTTTTCGTCAAGGATATCCCAGTTAAAATAAAGTGAATTATTGAAATCTTTGGCCAGAATCTGCGTAAGTGTGGTTTTTCCTGCCTGTCTCGGCCCGGCAATAAAAACCATTTGCTTATGCATAGAAAGCATTTTCCAGATATTTTCGTATAATATCCTTTTCTTCTTCATGTTTGACAATATAATACCCTAA
>JAFDFV010000473.1 GCA_019309665.1 Deltaproteobacteria bacterium
GTGCATAATATCAAAGCACCCATTTGTAAAAACAATTTTTTTACCCTGCCTGTGAAACAGACTGATTTTTTCCAAAAGATCTTTTAGATTTATAATTTTAGACATTGTATGCATGTAACGGTTTGAAAACCCCCCATTGTTTCTCATCTATTCCGACAAAAGTCAAAGCCATATTGAATTATCGTCATAAGCGATATTTCTGACTTGCCTGAAATACTCAACAAGCAGTGTCTTATTCAAATCATCCGGTTTTGACCTCTTACCCCTGGCACTATCTCGGTAAATATTTAGCGCTGCAACGCGGAATGGGTTCGGGCAGTTTGTTTCTTTTAAAATCATGGCATGCAAACCAGATATCATATTTCAATCACCGCGCCAACTTATAAACTAATGTACCGCAAGCCTTACAATTTCAACTACGTTTTCCAGGCTTCCAAATTTCCTTGCTCTGATTCTACATTGTTTTGACATATTTCATTCCAGCTTCTGTGAGGATATACTTTTGGTGAGGACTTCTCGGTTTATCCGGTATTGTTAAAGCCAAAAAGTCTTTTTCAATCAATTTGGGAATGATATCTTTCCGGATATAATCCGGATTCATTCCTATGAAATTTATGATCTCTAAAGCTGATCTCTCTTCATGGCAGAATCCTAATATTCTCAATTCAACATCGCTCAAAGCTTGGGGGGTAGTTTGGGGGGTAAGTGGGACGATGCACTTGAAAATATCTTCCTCTATCAGTTCAGGAGTCTTTCCCCCTGAATAATGCCGGCAGTATTTAAAAAGATTTCTCACCCCGGAACCAAGCTCATCCGCGCGTCCGATTTCCTTGAAGAAACGGGCAATAACCGGGTTTTTGGGAAAGGGAGAAAAATTTGTCCGGCAAATGTTTGGCAACAAATGCCATCAGGCGGTCATAACTTTCAATCAGGTTTGTCCGGATGTCATCGCGATCATCGTACCTGTCTATGTTCTCACGCCGGAGCAATGCATCAGTGCGGTGATGGGGAAGCGCGGACAAAATTACATTATCGTCTCCCAAAAGAAGAATTGCGGCCAGCGTAAACCCTTCCTTGCCGCTTTGATAGTCCCTTTGAAAAAGCTGGGCGCTTTTAAGCAGCTCAATATCAGACATACCGGCCCAGGGATGCCCGGGCCTTTGATTGACCGCCAGTTTTCTTGCTTTGGAAACAAGATCCAAGCGCAGGTCTTTAATGGATACATAAGGATATATGAGATTTTCCGAGTAGGTGGTTTGTTTTCGGATATAAAGCGCTGTTACCAGATTCGTGTTACTGGTGATATCAAAGTCTCCGTCCTCATTGCGGTCATAAATTTTACTATTGCAACGGTGAACCTGGGAGCGTTCAGGGACAAAGAGGCTGATAATCCGTTTGCCTTCAAGGATCACCTCCTCGGGTATTAGATAACACGGCGGGTCCAGTTTCTGTGGATTATTCAGGGCGGTCACCAGATCTTTTTTGACCTGCTCCACCGCTTCTGGGGCAATACCTGTTATTTTTCCTTTGTCATTGACGCCAAGTAGTAAATCCCCGCCGTTCCGGTTCAGAAACGCGCAGATACTTGCGAAAACATCTTTGTTCAGCTTGTTCCGGCATTCCTTAAATTCGATGGATATGCCTTCTCCTTTACGGATCAATTTTTTTATCCCGGCTTTGTTCATTTTTTCTTCGTTTTCTTTGATCACGGTTTTTTCCGACAGGCAGCAATGGCCTTTTCCGCCTTGATTTTTTCGAGCAGTTATTCTGCCGAGTTAACCACCTCTTCCCTGAAATAGCGGCTCAGATCTTAGGAAATTCTTCCTGATTTACGCCCTTTATCCTTAAAATTATTCAACTTAGCTTGCCACGTAAAATCATGTTTGCTTTTATTTAACTGGGGTCCACTACGTTCTTCAGTTTAATTACCATGTCAACTTATAAACTGATAACGTCCCGCAAGTCATGTAGCTCGGGAGCTTTGGATTTGCGTTTAGCCACTCTTCCTGCCTCCCTTAGTTTTGGAAGGCAATTTCTTAGCGGCTTGCTCCAGTTGCTTTATGCTTTCCGCCTCTCCGATGGACTCTTTGT
>JAFDFV010000112.1 GCA_019309665.1 Deltaproteobacteria bacterium
CATATGGCTCTTTCCGTGTCTGAAAGACTGCGCCGCTTTTATGATCTATTTTCGGGCAACGATAATATTCTGATCGTTATTGACGCTGATCCTGATTCTATTTCAAGTGCAATGGCCGTTAAAAGATTGTTATGGCGCAGGGTTGCAAATATAACTATATCCAATATCAATATAATCAAACGTCCTGATAATCTGGCAATGATCAGGCTTCTGGACGTTTGTCTGGTTCATATTGATGAAATAGATGAGGGAAGCTTTAATCGTTTTATAATGGTCGATTCACAGCCGGATCATCATGAAGTATTTGCCAGGTTTAACTTTGATGTCATTATAGATCATCATCCTGAGACGGATGTAAAAGGATCTTTTATTGATATCCGGCCTAAATATGGTGCTACAGCTACCATCATGACCGAATATTTGAGAGCGGCCAAAATTAAACCAGCCGCTAAACTGGCAACAGGTTTATTTTATGCAATTAAGACAGATACAAGCAATTTTGAAAGGCAGACTTTAATTGAAGATATCCGGGCATTTCAATTTCTTTTCCGCCATATCAATATTTATCTGGCCAGGAGGATTGAGCAGGCGGACCTTAAACTAGAATTTTTGAAATATTTCAGAAGAGCCATTCAGAACATGCACAGGCGAAAAAACAAAATATATGTTCATCTCGGTTCTGTTGTGAACCCGGATATATGCGTACTTATAGCTGATTTTTTCATGAGAATAGATTCGGTAAACTGGAGTATTGTCTCCGGTATTTATGCAAAGAAACTGATTATTATTTTTAGAAACGACGGTCTTCGCAGGGATGCCGGTAATGTGGCAAGGCTGAGTTTTGGTCGTGTCGGATCTGCAGGAGGTCATAAAAGTATAGCTCGTTCTGAAATTTCAGTCGCCAATATAAATGGCCTGGTTGACTATAAGGATGATGATAAGCTTTTGACCTGGATTATAAACAAGATAAACAAGAGAGCCGGTGAAAAATGATGGCTGTCAAAAATTCTGAACTTTCTGTGACTATACTTGGTTCAGGTACATGTGTACCATCGCTCAAAAGGAGTTCTTGCTCTGCATTAATTGAAACAGGCGGAAAAAAGCTTGTTTTTGATTTAGGCCCCGGCACAATGAGAAGGCTTCTTGAAGTTGATAATAGAATTTTTGATATTTCATTTATTTTTTTCAGTCATTTCCATCCGGATCATACTGGGGAACTGGTCTCATTTTTATTTTCCTCTAAATATTCCGGTAAAGAACGAAGGCAAACTCCCATAACATTTATAGCTGGAAGGGGATTTGCAGAGTTTTATAACAGGCTGAAAATGGTATATGGCAACTGGATTGAACTTGATCCTGGTTTGATAAATATTATTGAACTTGATAATAAAGATTATGACAGCATTAGATTCAATGAATTTACTATTGAATCAATTCCAGTTGAACATAACGATGAGAGCTTGGCATACAGGGTTACGAGCCGGAACGGAATATCAGTTGTATATTCAGGCGATACAGACTTCAGCAATAATCTTATTGCTTTATCAAAAGAAACTGATTTATTAATTTGCGAATCAGCGTTGCCTGATGAATTAAAGGTTAAAGGCCATTTAACACCGTCTCTTGCAGGTAAAATAGCAGCAATGGCAAATGTCAAAAAATTAATGCTGACACATTTTTATCCTGAATGCGATGAAGTAGATATTGAAAAAGAATGTCGTAAGACTTATGGTGGTGAACTTATACTTGCGGAAGATCTTATGACAATTGATTTTTAGGATCAGGGATCAGGAAGCTATCCTAATTCCTGATCCTATTCACCTCGAGTAAAAACAGGGAAATAGAGGTGTCTAATGAGCACAAAACGAAATCGTCTCCAACTAACCAACTACAAAAGGATATTATGCAATGGATATTTCTGAAAAGGTAGATTATTGGTTGGATATTGCCGATTATGACATGGAAACGGCTCGTTCCCTTCAGAAAAACGAAAGGTACCTGTATACGGTTTTCATATGTCAACAGGCTGTAGAGAAGCTGTTAAAGGCAAATTATATGAAAAGGTTTTCCAAAGAAGCCCCATTTTCTCATAATCTTGTTTACCTTAACAGTCTTGTAGAATTAGGTACTTCCGACAGTCATTTGAAACTTATTGCAGAGTTGACCACATTTTATATAGAAGGGAGATACCCTGCCTACAAGAAAAAACTTTCTGCCATGATAAACAAAGAAAAAAGCTCATCAATTTTAAAACGAACAGAGGAGTTATTCAAATGGCTAAAATCAAAACTGAGATAATCAATATCCTGCTGAGATACCTCGCTGACGTTGAAAAGATATGCCATGTAGACAAGGCCTTTGTATTTGGCTCGCATGCTCAAGGACGTGCAGGAGAACACAGCGATATAGATATGGCTATATTTTCTAAAAATGTAACAGATGATAACCGGCTGGACGTCATGGCCGATGCAATAGCCTTGATAAGCAAGTATAGGCTGGATATCCAGCCAATCCTTTTCTCCTATAATGACTATTTGAGCGGAGATAATGATTTCATATCTAATGAGATCAAGAAGAACGGCTTCGAATTGACAAGTGTATTGCGTTAACACGTATCCTATCAGATTAGTTATCTTTCATGCTTTCCAAAAAAAATAACCAGGAGCTAAAGTTATTATTGGAAATTATGACACTTAAGTTTGGTTAGGCTGAACCTTTGAACCTTTGGACGGTTAAGACATGAGATATTATCCGGTTAATCTTGACATACAAAATCGTAAATGTTTAGTGGTTGGTGGCGGCTCAGTGGGCACAAGGAAGGTTATGACACTTCTGGAATGTGGGGCAGTTGTTACAGTTGTAAGTTCTGATGTTGCTGAAGATCTGCTTGAGCTTGCAGAAAAAAAGATGATAGAGTTAAAGAGAAGGCCTTATGAGTCCTCTGATATTGACGGTATGTTTCTCGTTATAGGAGCTACTGACAACGAAGAATTAAACCGGCAGATAAATAAGGATGCCGAACACCAAAGTAAATTGTGCAACATAGCTGATCGACCTGAGGTCTGCAATTTTGTTCTTCCTTCAATTGTAAACAGAGGTAATCTTGTAATTGCTATTTCCACTACAGGTAAAAGCCCTGCTTTTGCAAAAAAAATGCGTCAAGACCTTGAAAAAGAATTCGGAGAGGAATATGACGAATTTTTAGAGTTAATGGGAGCTATACGCAAAAAGGCGTTAAGCGAAAAACACGAACCGGAAGCGCATAAGCACCTTTTTGAACAGCTTATAAATAGAGGACTTGTTGATATGGTTAGGAACAATGATAAGGAAAGAATAAATTCCCTCCTTCTTGAGATTTTTGGCGAAGGATACAGGTTTGAAGAATTAATGAAGGCAGACTAATTAAAGTAATCGTTTACGGTTGTCGGTTCACAGTTAACGGTTGCTCAAAAGCATAAAAGCAAGTCGTTGCATAATTCATTGAAAAAGCTATTAGCCATTAGCTGTTAGCTCTTAGCTAAAGGCTAACTGCTAAAAAACAAAGCTAAAAGCTAACGGCTAATAGCTAAAAGCTTTAATATAAGAATAGAATCAACTGGCTATAATTTCATGTGTTTTGAGTTTTCGTTCAGACACTAATTAAATTGGCTTAAGGTGTAATCAATGGAGATTGTGATTATATTTACCATTTTTTTCTACTTGATGAGTACGGCGGCGTACTTTGCTTATCTTTTCTTGCAGAAAAATTATTTAAATAGAGCTGGATACTTCTTGCTGATAGCTGGTTTTTTGTGTAATTCAGCGGCTATTTTTTATGGTTTTTTAAAATCCGGGCTGATTCCTGTTCATAATCTCCATGAAACCCTTGTTATTGTCGGATGGTCGATAGCCTGTGTTTTTATAATATTTCAATATAAGTTCAACCTTAGAATTTTGGGCATATATGCTGCCCCCATTGCAGCCATTGTTATGATATTTGCTTCTCAGGTATCCTCTGAGCCTGTTCAGGTTAAAAATATTGTTAATAATTTCTGGCTTATTTTTCATATAGCTTCGATATTTATCGGTGAGGCGTTTTTTGTTTTGGCGGGAGGATTGGGCTGTATGTATCTTGCCCAGGAGCACGCTATTAAGGCCAAGAAACATGGTTTTTTTTTCAGACGTCTGCCTTCGCTGGAGCTGCTTGATACTGCGGGATATAATTGCATAGTTGTGGGTTTTACCATGTTGACTATAGGTCTCGCAACAGGTCTGGTTTATGCTCAAATGGTTTGGGGGAAGTTCTGGAGCTGGGATCCAAAAGAGGTCTGGTCCGGCATAACATGGCTTTTGTATGCTGCTTTACTTCATGGGCGCTTTACTGTAGGCTGGCGCGGAAGGAAAGCAGCGATTATGGCTATTATCGGGTTGGCCGCACTCCTGTTTACTTTTTTTGGGGTTAATTTTTTTTTAGATGGACATCATGGTGAATTTACCAGATTATAAACTCATAATACTTTAGCTTTATTCGCTTCAGGTATAATACATTCAAAACATGAAAAACTCACGCATAAGATATCGTAAAGAAAGAACTTGCCATGGATGAAAAAAATAGTAAGAGTTCAACGGGCCATTAATAAACAATAACAAAATTTTTAAAGGTTCTTTCTTAACGATTTCTAATGCGCTCAAACAGTTTCCTGTTTTGAATGTATTATACCTGAAGCTCAACAGCTTAATAAGCCCGCCGGAAGGGCGCTAATTTAAAATGGACTTTTTACAGGGCCGTCAATTAAAGAAATGCTCGATATAGTTTTATTAGGATTAAATCATAAAACCGCACCAATAGAATTGAGGGAGCTTCTCTCTTTTTCAAAAGAGGAAACTGTCGCTGTTATGGAGGGTTTGCAAAAGTGTCCGGATATTAACGAAGTAATGCTGATTTCAACCTGTAATCGTGTTGAGGTGCTGCTGACTACTTCAAACACCATCAACTCTGTTAATTCCGTAAAAACTCATATTTCCGAATTCAAAAAAATACCAATATCTAAATTTGAAGATGCTTTTTATACGCATGACGGCAAGGATGCTGTCCGCCATATTTTCAGGGTTGCATCAAGCCTCGATTCAATGATGGTCGGAGAACCGCAGATTCTTGGACAGATTAAAGATGCATACCTGACAACCATTTTGAAAAAAACGTCCGGCGTTATTTTGAACAGGTTATTGCATAAAACCTTCTTTGTGGCAAAACGTGTTAGAAGTGAAACAGGTATCGGAGATCATGCTGTATCAATAAGTTATGCTGCAATTGAGCTTGCGCGGAAAATATTCGGCAATCTTGAAGGGAAAAAGGTACTCCTGGTAGGTGCCGGCGAAATGGCGGAACTTGCAGTGGAACATCTTATCAGGAACAGGACGGGAGAAATTTTTGTTGCAAACAGAACATTTGAAAGGGGCGTTGAACTATCCAATAAATTCAAAGGCAAAGCTATACGTATTGAAGAAATCCCGGATTGTTTAAAGGTTGTGGATATAATAATCAGCTCGACGGGTTCACCCAATTTCGTTATTGTGCGCGATCAGGTTAAAGGAGTTATGCGCAGCAGGCGTAACAGACCAATTTTCTTTATAGACATTGCGGTTCCTCGCGATATTGATCCTGATATAAACCGGCTTAACAATTCATATGTTTATGACATAGATGATTTAAAAGGAGTTATTGAGGAAAACATAAAGGATAGAAATAAAGAATCCATCAAGGGAGAGAGGATCGTTGACGAGGCTGTAATTAGCTTTCAGCATTGGTATGAGAGCCTTGAAGTGGTGCCTACAATAGTTGCCTTGAGGAATAAGATAGATACCATTGCGAGGACTGAGGTTGACAAGACCTTGCAGTCCTTAAATAACCTTTCAGATAATGACTGCCAGGCAATTCACAGGATGACAAATTCACTTATAAATAAAATTTTGCATGATCCGACTATTTTTTTAAAAAGCGATGGATGCTATGGAGACAGGTTCGCTTATATTGATCTAACCAGGAGGCTTTTTAACCTCGATGACTGAAAGTCTATAGTCAGAAATTTGAAAACTCAAATATGAGATTAACCAGAGGCAGCGAGCAATTAAATTTAAGAACGTCTCAAACTCGCGCATAGGTGAGCCTAAAGAAAAAAGAGTATTAATATCAGTGAGAAAAATAGAACGTTATGGCTTGAGTTTATCCTTTTAACAAAAATATACAAAAGTGCCTCTTTTTTCTTAATGCTCACCCTCTGGTTGTTAACAAGTTACTTTTGAGTTTTTAAATTTCTGATAGTACATTTTGGAGGATTAATTTGATGAAAACAGCATTTCTTTTTCCCGGGCAGGGTTCACAGTCAGTTGGTATGGGTCTTGATTTTTATCAGGAATTTGACTTTGTAAGAGAACTGGTTGATATGGCGGAGGAAATTACCAGGATAAACATTTCGAGGCTCTGTTTCAAGGGCCCCATGGAAGACCTTACCATGACGGTTAATCTTCAGTCCTCAATAACTGCTGTAAATCTTGCATGTCTTGCAATTTTAGAAAAAGAAGACAGATGGGCGGATATTGCAGCAGGACACAGCCTCGGCGAATATAGTGCATTAACTGCATCAGGAGTTATTTCAAAAGAGGATACATTAAGGCTTGTATTTAAAAGAGGCGAGCTGATGCACAGGGAATCGACAAAGCATCAAGGTGCTATGCATGCAATTATCGGACTTGCCATTGATGAAGTTCAGAGACTCGTTGATGAAGTTCAAAGTGAAGGCGTTGTAGCAGTTGCAAATCATAATACTGAACATCAAATCGTTATAACCGGTACCCCGGAGCAGGTTGAAAAAGTTTCGTCTCTTGCGGTTTTGCAGGAGGCAAGGGCAGTTCCTTTAAAAGTCAGCGGAGCATGGCATAGTGAACTTATAAAAGGGGCGGTGGATGAGTTCAGGGATTTTCTTGATACTGTTTCTTTTAACACGCCGGAAAGAGCAATTATCCATAATGTTACCGCCTATTTTGGGGAAAATCCTGATGAGATTAGGCATATTATGGCAAGGCAGTTATGCAGCCCTGTCAGATGGTATGACTCGATGCAAAGACTGATCGATGAAAAAGTGGAAATATTTGCTGAGGTCGGTCCGGGAAGAGTGCTTACAGGTTTATTAAAAAAGATTCTTCCTGATAATTATCCCTGCCGCATTTATAATATCAACAGTTTAAAGAATATGGAAAAGTTTCTTAAAGAAACTTGACGGTTTTAAAAATATTCAACCTGTGCTTTAGCCATTAGCGTTTAGCCGTTAGCATTAAAAGGGAGATGTTGAACAGTTTTATCCAAAAGCTAACCGCACAGGTCGAAAATATCCATAAAACTTTAATATTTAATCTTTACTTTAAAATTTAATTATGATAGCCATATTTTTTTTAAATTCTTAATTTTTTATTTTCAAGGGTTTATCATGAAAAAGAAAGATGTTGAATATTTTAGAGAGTTATTAACTAATAGTTTGGAAGACCTTTTGAGTAAGGCGGATGATACGGTTTCGGGAATGACTGATCCGAAAGAAAATTTTCCTGATCCAACAGACCGCGCTTCACTTGAATCGGACCGCAATTTTATGCTTAGAATTAGGGATAGAGAAAGCAAGCTTATAAAGAAGATTAAGAAAGCCCTTGAGCGCATTGAAAACGGTACGTTTGGTGTTTGTGATAAATGCGGTGAAGATATTTCTATTAAGAGGCTTAAAGCCAGGCCGGTTACTACCCAATGCATAAAATGTAAAACAAAAGAGGAGGCTTTAGAAAAAGCTCTTGGATTATAATAATAATGCAAGCATTGATCTTCATATCCACTCGACTGCATCTGACGGAACTTTTTCTCCAGCCGAAATCCTTGCCTTAGCCCAGGATCTTAATTTAGCTGCAATAGCTATTACAGATCATGATACCGTAAATGGTTCTAAAGAGGCGCTTGGCATTGGCGTTCCTCCTTCATTAAAATTTTTAACCGGTGTTGAAATAAGTGCAGCGCCACCCCCATCTTTTCCATATTCAGGAAGTTTCCACATACTGGGATATTCTATCAAAATTGATGATCCTCTCTTAAATAAGACTCTTGCCACACTTCAAGAAGCCCGAAAAAACCGAAATCCTGAAATTATTGGTCGTCTTAATAGCATGAGTGTCGCTGTTTCAATGGATGAATTATTAAATGAGGTCGGCGATGGTCAGTTGGGGAGGCCGCATATTGCGAGGCTTATGGTAAAAAAAGGTTATGTTGAATCAATTAAAGAGGCATTTGATAAATACCTTGGGAAAGGCAAGCCGGCATATGTTGATAAATATCGCATTGACTGTTCCAGTGCAATTGAAGTTATCCTTGGAGCAGGAGGTATCCCTGTTATAGCGCATCCCTATCTTCTTAATCCAGAGAATATTGAAGATATAGAGGAGCTTGTTATAACTTTAAAAGCAATGGGTCTAAAGGGAATTGAAGTTTATTATCCGGAACACTCGCCGCATGTTATTTCCAAGTTGGCAGATATGGCGAATAGACACGAATTATTGATGACGGGCGGTACTGACTTCCACGGTTCTTTGAAGCCGAAAATCAAAATGGGATCAGGGAAGGGGAATTTTTTCGTTCCTTATATATTATATGAAAGGTTGGTATCTTTCAAAACAAGTGCCTAAAGTGAGCTAAAGTGCCTAAAATGCCTAAAGTTAAGGTATCCTGCCATTTTATAACTGCCTGCCGGCAGGTGGATTCCTCTATGTCCTCAATGCACTGGCAAGAGAGTGATTGCAAATCCTTGTAGCTTTGGTTATCAATCAACACGCCGAAGGCGTACCACAACTTTAGGCACTTTAATATACTTTAGGCATTTTAGGCACTTATGACTAACCAAATATGAAACAAATGAATCTTTCTGAATTTGAACAAAAAATTCTGTATAAATTTAATGAGATAAATATCCTTGAAGAGGCACTCAGCCACAGTTCCTTTGTTAATGAGCAAGATGATGCAACCATAAAGGATAATGAGCGTTTTGAGTTTCTTGGAGATGCGGTATTAAACCTTGTTGTTGGGCATATTCTTATGCAGCGTTATCCCGACTTAAATGAGGGTGATCTTTCAAGAATGCGCGCAGGCCTTGTTAATGAGTCTCAGCTCGCAACCATAGCCCGCACAATTGATTTGGGTTCTTTTTTAAGGCTCGGCAGGGGAGAAATTCAAACAAATGGCCGCGGAAAAAATTCCATACTGGCTGATACTTTTGAGGCGGTAATAGCCGCTGTATATATTGATGGCGGTTTTGATGAAGCATTTAAGATGATTGAAAACCATTTTTCCGATTTGCTGAATTCTATTGGTGCCTTGCTGGACAATCACGATTATAAGAGCCGGATTCAGGAGTTTGTTCAGGAAAATTATAAAATAACCCCCCAATACAGAGTGCTTCAGGAAAGCGGTCCGGATCACGACAAGACTTTCAATGTCCAACTGGATGTGCGCGAAGTAAGAACAGAAGGAATCGGCAAGAGCAAAAAGATGGCGGAGCAGGATGCCGCCAGAAAAGCTCTCGAAATTCTGAAAGATAAAGGAGTCCATATGTAGGGGCACGATGCATCGTGCCCCTACTGCAAATGCAGCCGTTCGTGGATTTATCCACCTGCCATGCGAGACCTGAGATATATGGAAAGCGCAAAGTAACCAACCGTGAACCGTGAACCTGACAACCTGAGTAGTTACGAGAAACCTTTTATTGTTCCGGTTTTTTTGCCTAATATAGGGTGTCCTCATAAATGTGTTTTTTGTAACCAATCTTCTATAACAGGAGTAAAACAAAAAACACCTTCTTGTGAAGAGATTGGGTTACATATAAATCGATTTCTAAATTATAAAGGGAAGAACAGAAGTTTAGTCCAGATCTCATTTTTTGGCGGTAATTTTCTTGGACTCAAAATTGATTTTATAAAGTCTTTGCTTCATGAAGCCACAAAATTTGTAATTGAAGGAAGAGTTGACAGCATTAGATTTTCCACACGTCCTGATACTATAGATTACGAAAGACTGGATATTTTAAAGGAATTTCCTGTCGCCACAGTTGAAATCGGTGTACAGTCTATGGATGATAAGGTGCTTTCATTATCTGAACGCGGGCATACATCTTCAGACACAGAAAAAGCAGTCAGTATTCTAAAAGAGAGAAATTATGAAATCGGCCTTCAGATGATGATCGGCCTGCCTGGTGATAACGGGGCAGGAGCTTTATATTCAGCAAAGAGGATTGCCGCACTTTCTCCTGATTTTGTCAGAATATATCCTACCCTGGTGCTTAAAAACACCATTCTGTCCAGATGGTATAAAGAAGGAAAATATACTCCCCTGTCTCTTGAACAATGCATTACGCTTGTGAAAGATATTTATCTGATATTCAGAGAAAAGAAGATACAGGTAATCCGTATGGGCATCCAGGCATCCGAGCATTTTGAAAGACAAGCAATAATTTTGGCGGGTCCTTATCACCCGGCCTTTGGACATCTTGTTTATTCGGAAATATTTCTTGATATGGCTTCGTCTCTTATCGAGTCTGAGGAAATTGGCTGCCGTGATTCAGTGGGAATAAAAGTTCATCCCAGGAGTGTCTCAAAGATGAGGGGAATAAAGAATTTTAATATAAAAACTCTTGAAAAAAGATTCAACATTAAATCAGTTGAGATTATACCTGATC
>JAFDFV010000474.1 GCA_019309665.1 Deltaproteobacteria bacterium
GTGAACTGTTACTATCAATCATTACAAGATTCATTTAAAAAAACTGTGAACAGCGAACTGTTACCAAAAGCCTTACCTCGTATGTCTCAAATTAATGATTTGATGAGAAAGGGCGTCAAAGACAAGGTATTCCCCGGAGGGGTACTTTTGGTTTCAAAAAATGATTCGATTGTTTTTTTTGAGGCTTATGGATATGCAAATATATTCTCAAAACGCATAATGACAAAAAACACTGTTTTTGATTTGGCGTCCCTTACAAAACCTCTTGCAACTACATTGGCAGTGATGAAGTTAATTCAGCAGGGAAAGCTGGATCTTGATCAAAATCTTGGAACAGTATTGCCTGAATTTAGAAATACGGATAAGAAACAAATATCTATTAGAAATCTTCTTTGTCATAATTCCGGTCTGCCTGATTATAGACCATATTATATTGAGTTGCTGAAAATTCCGTATAATTTTCGAAAAAATGCTTTAAGGAACTTTCTCATAAATGAACCTCTTATACATCCAGCAGGTAAAAATGTATTATATAGCGATCTTGGATTTATGGTTCTTGAATGGATTGTTGAAAAGGTATCCGGAAGATCTTTAGACTATTTCGTAATTCAAGATATTTACAGGCCCCTTGGGCTTGAACATCTTTTTTTTGCAGGCCTTAATTCCGAGAGTTATATGGATTGTTTTGCCGCTACAGAACTTTGCCCCTGGCGCAAAATACTTCTAAATGGTTTAGTACACGATGATAATGCCTATGTTGTGGGGGGTATAGCTGGGCATGCCGGTCTTTTCGGGACCGCTATGGATGTGAAGGTTCTTTTGTCTTCACTTTTATTTGCTTTTCATGAACATTCATATGGTTTTAAAAAAGAGTTAATAAGCAAGTTTTTTGAACGGCAGCAGGGTTCAGACAGGGCGCTTGGTTTTGATACGCCTTCTTTATCTGATTCGAGCTGCGGCAGCCATTTTTCTAAAAGAAGTATAGGGCATCTTGGTTTTACCGGGACATCATTTTGGATGGATCTCGATCAATCAATTATTGTTATACTTTTAACAAACCGTGTACATCCATCACGTGATAATAATAAGATAAAGAAATTCAGGCCGATATTACACGATGCTGTGATGGAAATTATTTTGTAAACACTAAATGTTGACTTTTTACGAGTTCATTAATTATAACTTTTATTTGTAATAACAGGATATTTTTGGTAGTGATTTATTATTTGATTAATCGAATACCTGAGTTGAGCGATTTTTTGCGAAGAAAAGCACAGGCATACCAATGGATATGTCGAGACTTTTCGCAAGTCCGCATGCGCAAAAGATTAGTGCAGATCGAGTAAAAATCGCTCAATTTAGGGAATAACATATGCGCTATTTACGAGCGAGAATGAGGAGCCATGAGTTTATTTTTAGATGGTATTTTAGGTATGTTTTCAAATGATCTTGCCATTGATTTAGGTACCGCAAATACACTTGTTTATGTTAAAGGCAAGGGCATTGTGTTAAGTGAACCCTCGGTTGTTGCTGTGCGTACTGATAACAGAATGAAAAACCGAGTGTTGGCAGTAGGGCTTGAGGCGAAAAATATGCTTGGAAGGACGCCGGGACATATAGTAGCCATTCGTCCAATGCGAGATGGCGTTATCGCTGATTTCGAAGTCACTGAGGCAATGCTGCGTCATTTTATACACAAGGTGCATAATAGGCGAGCATTTGTCAGGCCAAGAATTATTGTTGCAGTACCATCGGGAATTACTCAGGTTGAAAAGCGTGCTGTTAAGGAATCGGCTGAATCAGCGGGGGCTCGTGAGGTATTTTTAATTGAAGAGCCTATGGCTGCTGCGATAGGGGCGGGACTTCCTATTACAGAACCTATATGTAATATGGTGGTCGATATCGGTGGCGGCACAACTGAAGTTGCTGTGATTTCTCTGGCAGGAATTGTTTACAGCAGGTCTATCAGGGTGGCTGGTGATAAGATGGATGCAGCAATAATACAGTATATAAAAAGAAAATACAATCTGTTGATTGGCGAGAGAACAGCCGAGATTATTAAAACAACAATAGGTAACGCTTACCC
>JAFDFV010000113.1 GCA_019309665.1 Deltaproteobacteria bacterium
ACTGCTTGCGCAGCTCGATGAATGCGAAAACCCGTCACATTGCCCTCACGGACGACCCACCTGGATAAGCCGGACTTTAGAATCTCTTGAAAAATCCTTTAAAAGAATTGTGTAGGAGCGAGGAACAGGGCAGGACCACGTCATTTAAGCTGATAACCTCCTGAATATACAAGAATTGCTTACTTATTCAATTTTCAATAAATTCGAAGCTCGAAATCAGAAACAAACACGAATAACCAAAATTCAAAATTTCAAACATGGTGCAGTGTCATAGATATTGCATAAGTGCCTGATATATTTTGGTCATTTGATATTCGAAATTAGATATTGTTTCGACCATTTTTATAAGATCAGGCGATATTCGTATTTCGGATTTTGAGGTCCCCACAAACTCTAAATATTAGCACTTTAGCACTGACTTTGACGTTTTCTTGGGGGGCAGGGGTCAGGGATTAGGGGCCGGTTTCTACAATATGCAAAAATTGATAACTAAAACAACAGCATATAGCGTTTTGCAATTATTGTAAATTACAAAAAACTTGACATTTATCTTACAATTTAGTAGGAAATCAAATTTCACAAGCAGAGCTCATTTATTAATAATCATGTTATATTAAGATATTAAGTATATATAATGATATAGACTTTCAGATAAATAATTTCACTGCGTTATCAGTCGTCGACGTATAACTAATACGCCCTCCTCCTTCTGGCCTTGTGAAATTATTTATCTGAAAGTCTATAGTTCTGTCTTTATTTCGCTTGGAAAGGGGGTGAATAGGGAGGACTTGGTTGGGTTAAGGATATTAAACAGATAGTTGTTATTTATATTTGGCGTTTTAAGGAGAAATTTATGATGATGATGAAGAAATTATTTGTTATTTTATCGGCAATAATGTTTGCAGTTGTATTTGCAGTTCCTGCCGGTGCAGATGTAGGTGAGGGTGCAGTTGACTGGAATTTTTATGGTAGCGTGCGTATGCAAACGTTTAATGTGAATCAGGATGAAAATAATCCTTATAATACAAGCGGTTTTGACGACAGAGATTCAAGATGGGGGCTCAATACTGTTTCACGTATTGGTGCAACAGTACAGAATGGTGACATAGGCGGCCGTTTTGAGTATGGTCATACTAGTTCTGATGTAAGTTTACGAAGACTCTACGGAACCTGGAAAGAATATACACCCCTTCATTTCGTTACAAATCAGGTTTATGATAATGACTATGGCTTGAGAGGATTTGGTGGATTCTTTACATTCAATCCCATGATTCAGGTTAAAGTTGACGGTTTTAAACTGGCATTCGTAAGGCCAGGAGTAGGGGATCCTGAAAATATGCTTCCAGGACAAGACCCACCAGACCCTATGGCCAGAGCCGACTATGATACTACTTATCCAAAGGTAGAGGCAAGCTATACATGGGCAATGGACACCTTTTCAGTAAAGGCATTTGGCGGCTGGAGTACATTTGAGGTTGTTAATATAAATGACGCTATGGTTTGGGAAGGTCAGAATGTTGGATTATATGGTCTTACCACCAATCAAGAAGTGGACTTCATGCCTGATTACGATGCAGGAACCAATGATATTAGAGACAATAATGGCTATGGCGGCGTAGCATCCATAGGTGTTAAGATAAACGATGTTATTGGTGTCGAGGCCGGATATGGCTATGTTACAGGTGAAGATGATCCTGTAGGCAAAAATCATAATGATGAGGCATGGGCGGCTTATCTGCAGGCACCGATTACTCTGGCACAAGGTGTAACCGTGGTTCCTGAAATCGGTCATTATGATTATGAGGAAAATGATGCTAATGAAGATCAAGGGCATGAAAGCTATTTTGGCGCAAAATGGCAGATCAACTTTTAGTCATCATTTAAAAATCAGTTTACGATAATAAAAAAACCCGGGCCAAATTGATCCGGGTTTTTTTGTTGCAGGTTATTAGACAAGATTCTTTAGAATTTGAACTGGAAGAAGAGACTGTAGTCAGTGATAGAGTCTTCTTTATTATTGGCTTCTAGATAATCTTCTGCACCATCCTTATAATTTACATTATCAACACAAAGTGATATCATTACATTGTATCCTTTCAGGAAATAATTAAGAGCTACTGACACACGATCAGACCTAACATCTTTATTATCCCAAGCCTTATCTGACTCCATTCTCTCAAATTTTGCCCCAATAGAAGGTTTTCCAAAACCAACCACCTCATCATAAAGCAGTTGCCCCTGAACAAACCAGAATGCACTATCTTGTGGTTTATTATCAATTCTATGAGTCTCTTTTGCCTCAATGTATCCAAATCCTAAATTAGGAACTATACTACCATATTTTTTTTCAAAAAATGCATCAACAGCATACATCTCATTGTCAAGATCTTCCCATATCTCTTCCTTGGAATATCCTGCACCAATAGTTAATATATCTTTTTTCCCAAGATAAGAATCTTTTCTTGTCCCTTTAAGTGAGGATTCGGGTTTAAATCCTAACATAGTAGGAGTAAACGCAAGCCTTGCTGTGTATCTAAGATTTTTATAGTGATTGTCATCGTTAGGTTGATTAAATAAACCTGTGTGATATCTGAGCATCCCGTCAAAAAAATCTCCAAAAAGCACAACACCTGGCTCTCTGATATTAAGAGCGGTCTTCTTTACATCAAGATGAGTATTAGAGAGATTACCTGTAAATACCCCATGGACATCATACCTATGGAAATAGTCAGTAGGAATTATTTTACCGTAATCAGATCTTTGGTGATATCTGCTGACAGGTATGCGAATCCTGCCAAATCTTACCTTAAATTCAGGAGCAAACAGGAGATTCACCCCGGTCTCTTTCATATAAGCTCTATCTTTTTTGTAAGCATTGTCTCCTGTGACTTTTGTTCCATCTATGTTTAATGGTATATAAACACACTCCCATTGGGTAAAGAACTGAATTGAGTCGTTAATCTGCCCTTTAACATAAAACTCTGCCTCTGTAAGTTCAAAATAGTTCTGATGATAATCTATGGCGTCAGGGTCGGCACTGTCGTTACTTCTTTTATCAAAATTATGATAAGACAACTGACCCCTTACAGCAAAATCAGCCCAGGTATCCTCATCAACTTTAACCATAAACGCATTAGAAGTTACAGCACAGCCTAAAACCAAAGCCACTGCAATACTCAGGACATTCCATAAACTTACTTTCATCTTCATAATATTTCTCCTTTTTAATTGAAATTGTTCTGTACAAATATTTTGTTTATTTTACGAGTGCATAGCCGCAACATATGATTTGCCCAAACCGCTACCTATCTAGTGCCTGAACGAAAACTGCTAATTTTCCCAATTTCTGCGTCGGGCTTAAATTTTAATCCTCGAAATACTCAATGTATTCCTGTGGTTAAAATTTGCGCTTTCCTTGAACTTGAAAAAATTTTCTAGTTTTCGTTCGGGCACTATCTACATTTAATAAACGTTTCAAAAAATCCTCAATGGTTTCAGATGTAAAAGGTTTTTCAATACAATCATGGATGCCCATATTCAAGGCTTTTGTAAACAGTTCTTTGCTTCCATACGCGGTTATCAGTATCTTAACAGCTTCAGAATTTAGTTCATCAGCTTTTTTAAAAAATTCCAAACCATCAATACCGGGCAGTTTGTAGTCAGCGATAATTATATCAAAGCTTTCATTAATTAAAGCTTCAAGAGCATCTTCGGCACTTCTAAGCGTTTGCAGATAACAACCTTCATCTTCAAAGTACATACTCATTGAATCCCTTATCCACTCATCATCATCTATTAGTAATATTCTCAAATTTTTAATTAATTTCATTTTTTCAAATAACTTAACCTTGATACCGTTTTCCCCTTAGGTCCACTTAGATACGAGTTTCAAAGCTTGAAAGCTTTATATGTTTTGAAAATATTAATTAGCATTAAACATGCCATTATTGAGCCTTAAAGATAAAAGCTTTAATTTCAAATAATTAGTTTATCAACAATATTTTTCAAATTCGTTTTCGTACTAAAAAATAGAAAAATTTCTATATTTAAGTAGAAAAATTTCCACTTCCTTTCACTCCAAGTTTTTATGGAGCATTTCTCCAGTCCTGCAGAAATGCTCCAGGGATTGCTCAATCCACGACATTTTTTTGTGATGATCCCAGTCAGTGTAATGTGCGATGAATTTATTGCCGCGTTCCGTTGCGGCAGTGAATGTGTGAGTCCAGTTTGCTTGTGTGCCGCCATTTCCATTCGGCTTCAAGGTGATGTCCACTTTCAAAACATAAAAATCGAAACTGAACACTGTGAATTCAATGGCGCGGGGAGCGTCATACAGGGTAACGACCCAGATCATTTCTCCGCGATGGGGATAATCGGTTTGAAAAACACAATTGTTTTCAGCTACACCGGAATCCGAATAGATCATGTCACTTTTCCAATCTTCGAGCCATTCGTGCCTGCGGGTCGGGCACAATTGCGGAAATAATTCTTCAGGAGGAGAAGAAAGGTTCATGGCATACGTCTTTACTATTCGATTGGCCTTGAATGCCGTCATCCGGGTAATCTCGGCGGCTGCCTGGACATGTTTCTCATGATCTGGTTTCCATATCTTTAAGCCGACCAAGCTTAATCCTTTTGAGATTGCGCCATCTAAACTTTGGCGCAGTTTTTCCGCTAATACGGCTGCGCTCTTATTTTCAATAGTTAACAAAACCTTTTCTTTGACCTGGTCCTTGTAGCTATCTTTAAAGTACTCAGGGGCGACAAACTCGTAATCGAAGCTCTTTTTCACCATTACTTTTCTGAATGGTTTGGGTGTAATAAGTTCAAAGCGTAAATTGCTATATAGAGCTGTAGTCGGCGCACTTAACAGAGTGAAGCATTGATACAAACCGTAACCCGGGAGACGTTCTTCGCTATGCCCGACATAGTCTTCATGATATGTATTGTATATTACTAAAAATGTATCGATTCCCATGTCTCCCGCTAATTTGGCCAGGTAATCTTCGACATATCTGGAATATGTACCGTAACCAGGCTCCGGATTGTTATATGCTTCTAACAGCGGCGCTTTTTCATAGGATAATCGTTTAACAATGTAGCCGTTCTGTTTTAAGTAGTCTTCTGTTTTTGTAACAACAAAATTATCTATATCCCATTCGGAAACATCCGCGGTGCTATGTCTGTTGCCGAAAACCGTCGGCCCTATGTAGTTTATATTCAGCGTGTCGCCCAATACAGATAGTACGGCTACCGTGCCTAATTCGTCAGAATGAGTGAGATCTTCAACACTTGCAGGGATGGTAGCACATGTCGGCAGGACAAGTAGAACAAATAAGAAAAATAATCTTGTTTTCATAGAACCTCCCATAGAGCCCTTCGGGCTATTTTTTTGACAGATTAACGGGATTTGCATAAGGAACGTGAACGGCTAAATTTATTTCTTCGGTAACGGAAGGTGTGATAATTTATGTTCAGAAGTTTTGCTGCTTTGGTTTCGTTGTCTCCTGTCATCTCGAGCGCTTCTTCGATATAGAATTTTTCTAAAGATTCTTGAACAGATGAAAGATCAATGCCGGCAGGTGTAAGCGCTGGAAAGCATGGTATATTTCTGTCCGGTTTGTTAATTTCTCCAGTTTTAACCCATTCTATTCCAAGATCATGGAGTGTCAGCTCCGGCCCTTTTCCGGTAAGCACCCCTCTTTCAACAAGATTTTTCAGCTCACGTACATTGCCCACCCAGTTGTATTCTTTCAAGACCTTTTCAGCCTCTGGGGCAATACCTGTAAATGTTTTGTGGAATTTCTTGCTGAATTCGTATAAAAAATGCTTGGCGAGAAGAATAATATCTTTGCGGCGTTCCTTCAGCGAGGGAATCTGCACCTTGATAACTCCCAGCCGAAAATAGAGGTCTTTTCTGAGCAGGCCATTGTCTATCAGTTTGTTTAAGTCTTTGTTTGTGGCGGAGACCACTCTTGTTTTAATTTTAAGTTTTTTTGTACTGCCTATTCTGTAAAATTCGCCATATTCAAGAAAACGGAGAAGTTTTGCCTGGGCGTCTAAGCTCAGGTCACCCACTTCGTCGAGAAACAATGTGCCGTGTTCCGCTTCTTCAATTAATCCCTTTTTGCCGGATATGTTAGCTCCGCTAAACGCTCCTTTTTCATAACCAAACAACTCGCTTTCAATAAGTTCTTTTGGAATGGCCGCACAATTTACGGTAATCAAGGGGCCATTGAAGTTGGGGCTTCTGGCATGTATGGCGCCGGCAATTAATTCTTTGCCCGTACCTGTTTCTCCTAGAATAAGAATGGGGGTGTCCGGGCTTTTCGCCACCGTTTCTATAAACTCTACCACATCCTCAATCGCGTTGCTTTCTCCTATGAAACAAGGAAGGTTTTCCTTTAAATATTTATCCTGAAGAGCTTTAACTTCTTTTCTAAGCCTGATGGTTTCAAGTCCATTGCTGATAATTATCTCTAATTCGTCCATGTGAATGGGTTTTACCACATAATCATAGGCCCCAAGTTTCATGGCGGAGATTACAGTTTTGATATCTTCATAGGCAGTTATCATTATTACCAGAATTTCCGGGCAAAGCTTTTTGATTTCGCATAAAGCTTGAATGCCATTAATCCCCGGCAGTCCGACATCAAGAAGAATAAGGTCCGGAGGGCTGCTTTTAATGGCCTTGATTGCTTTTTCGGCTGAGGGAAATGCATTTACCTGGTAATCAGACCCAATGGCCATGGTTATCCCTTCCCTTATGACCGGCTCGTCGTCGATTATGAATATGGAGTATGAAATCATCTCTGTTTTTTTCTTCTTTCCAACGGGAGCTCAATCTTAAATTCAGCCCCGCCCCATTTACTGTCAAACACACCGAGAGATCCACCGTGGTCTGTAATTATTCTGTGGCAAATGCTGAGCCCAATTCCGGAGCTGTCGTTTTTAGTAGTAAAAAAAGGATCAAATATTCTGTCTTTAAGGCTGGAAGGCACACCCGGTCCTGAGTCTGCAACATTTATAAAAATACGGTTATCTTCCATGTATGTTTTTATTACTATTTTTTTGTTTCCATCCATATTTTTCATTGCTTCAGCGGCATTGGTCATCAGGTTTAAAATTACCTGTTCGATAAAATGTTGATCAATATAGCAAGTCGACAGATTTCCGGATAAGGTTTTTTCGATTTTAATATCGCTTTTTTGAAAGGTTACAGAGGATAGACTTATTGCCTCTTTAACGGGATGGTTGATTTTAGACAGTACAAGCCTTGGTTCACTGGGTTTGGAAAAATCCATGACTCTTTTAATTACAGATTCAATTTTATTTGAGGCTGATTTCAGTTGTCCTATTATTGTGTTAACCTTTTCAGGGCTGTCTGTTTTGTCATAGATTTTTTCCAGCGTGTTTAAATAAATATTGATACCTGAAAGCGGGTTTCTTATTTCATGGGCAATGCCTGCGGTAACACGCCCCAGAGAAGTCATTTTATCCTTTATTTTTAAAAGACGTTCCAATTCCTTGGATCGAGTAACGTCCATCATATTGAACAACATTGCTTTTTTTCCTGAATATTCTATAAGACTGATTCTGCAGTAAACCCATTTTCTGTCCAGTTTGTTATCTACTTCTCCAAGGGGATAAAACCTGAAGCTTATATTAAGAGTCCTTTAACCATCTCAACATCATCGGGATGTATGGCTTTGAAGTCCATAAGCTTGAAGGAACGTGAAAGGAGATTGAAGTGTTTTTTCTGTTCAGGATTATTATAAACAATCTCTGAGTCTTGTAGAATAAAAATACCGGTAAGTGAGTTTTCAACCAGGTCACGGAACCTTTTTTCGCTCTCACGCAACGCTTCCTCGGTTTTCTTGCGCTCTATAATTCTCCCGAGCCGTTCTGCAATAACATTGATAAGCTCTTTTTCTTCCTTAAGGAAAGATTTCTTATCTTTTTCCGATAGTTGTTCAAGATAAGAGACCTCAATGGTTCCTCCTGGTTTGCCATGTACAACAATGTCACTTGTCTGTTTCCAGATACTCTTTTTAAAATTTTTTGTTTTATAAATTTGATCTTCATGAATTATACGTGCGGAGGTGATTTCCGGATTTTGCGACGCGGGGGGTATTAGATCAATTGTTCCTTGAAGTATCTCGTCAACTGTAATATTGTTTTTTACAATCAGGTTGGAAAATGCATAGAGGCAATCCAGCTCCTTTGCTCTCTTTCTAATTGAATTTCCTGAATTCCTCTTGTTCATTGTCTTATTTAATGACATTTTATTATGCATTCCCACGCTGGAGCATGGGAACGAGAAATAATATCCCAGCATTGTGCCTTTGTGTCTTAGTGGCTGAACTATTACGCCTTAAGATATAATGAAGATATTAAAACTTCAACACCATTTTTTGCGCTTTCATGGAAAAAGGATGTTTATAAATGGCGAAAGAAAATGATGTAATCTTGCTATGCTTTGAAGACAAGCCGCTTATTTTTGCCAGGATTGAAACAATTTTGCCGGATGCTAAACCTGACTGGTATCATGTAAAGCTGCTGATTCTTCAAGTGCCGCTTTACTCTGTTACATGGATCTTAAGGGATACATATATTGATGGTGAAGAGTTTACAATGAGCGGCAAAAAAGTGCGAATGGAACTTGTTGTTTGTCCGGAAGAATCGGCAAAGTATACATTACAGAAAAAAAAGGAAGAAACACCAAAAGAGTCTGGTGGGGCCAAAATAATATCTCTGGCGGATCTTAGGGCTCGCTCAAAAATAACTTAACATTTTGATGCGCCGATCCATCCCGCATGGCTACGTTGCTCGTCGGTTAAATAGCTCGCTATTCGCCCTCCTTGCGTCTTGCCATGCCGAGCGCCTCAACACCTGAAAATATAAATTTATTTTTGAGCGAACCCTTAGGAAAAAGTGAACGGTTACTAATTATTGATGGAGTCTGCGGTTAAAATAGTAATTTCAGCCTCAAGAAGAACAGATATCCCTGCATTTTACATGAAGTGGTTTATGAAGCAAATTAAAAATGGCCGCTTTGAGGTGGTGAATCCGTACAACAGGCATGTATCAATCGTGCCGGCCACTCCGGATAAGGTACATACTATTTTATTCTGGTCGAAAAATTTTGGGCCCTTTATAAAAAGCGGATGTGGAGAAAAGCTTAGAGAAATGGGATATAATGTTTTTTTTAATTTTACCATAAATTCTGAGGAGCCGTTGCTTGAACCTAATGTACCTGCTTTAGAGGAACGCATTCGTCAACTAGAATATCTTTGCAGGAATTTCGATTCCGGCAGTATAAGCTGGAGATTTGATCCTATCTGCTTTTATAAGACAAAAGATGGAAAAATTCATGACAATCTTAATGATTTCAACTATATTTCAAGCAAAGCTTCCAAGTATGGCATAAAAAGATGTATAACCAGCTTCATGGATGATTATCAAAAGATTCGAAAAAGAATTGCAAAAATTCCGGGCTTTGCTTTCATTGATCCGCCCATTGAAATAAAAAGCGAAATTGTTTTGAAAATGAAAGATGAGCTGTCTGATAAAAATATCAGTCTCCATACCTGTTGCGAGAAAGAATTGCTGTCAATTCTTCCTGAAAACTCCGGTATTACAAAAAGCTCGTGCATACCAAATGATCTTCTGATGAAATTATTTGGAGGGTCTCTTTCTCTTAAAAAAGATTCCGGCCAGAGGACAAAAAATGGGTGTGGATGCAAGGTATCCGCAGATGTAGGATCCTACAGCCTTCATCCATGCTATCATAACTGCCTTTTTTGTTATGCCAATCCAGCTTCAAGCACTAACCATGCATAACAGTCTGAAAATTGGCTCACTTGTTCTTGATAATTCGGTAATCCTGGCTCCACTTGCCGGTATTACCAATTTGCCTTTTCGGCTTCTATCAAAAGAAGCCGGCTGCGGTCTTGTCTGCTCTGAAATGATAAGCGCAAACGGCCTTGTGCACGGATCAAAAAAAACCTTACAAATGCTTGACTCTATACCTGAAGAAAAGCCTTTATCTGTTCAAATATTTGGAACTGATCCTTCAATAATGGCTGAAGCTGCTAAAATAGTTGAATCTTCAGGGGCAGCCTTGCTGGATATTAATTTTGGCTGTTCGGTTAAAAAGGTGGTTAAAACAGGTGCCGGTGTTGTCCTGATGAAAGAGCCCGAAAGGGCGGAATCATTGTTAAAAGCTGTTCGAAAGTCGGTAAGCATACCGGTTACCATAAAAATAAGGACGGGATGGGATAAATCAGGAGCCCATGCTTTAAGGATTGCGGAAATTGCTGAAGCGTGCGGGGTGGATGCAATTGCCGTGCATCCTAGAACTGCTGTCCAGGGATTCAGGGGCAAAGCAAACTGGTCAATTATAACATCAGTAAAAAAAATTGTTTCGATTCCTGTAATTGGAAACGGCGATATTATTACTCCGGATGATGCCGTTAGAATGCAAAACGAGACAGGCTGTGATGCCGTTATGATTGGGAGGGCTGCTATAGGCAACCCATGGATTTTTGCTCAGGTATTAGCACGTTTCAGAGGGGATGAATCGTTTTGTATAGATTTTACACATCGCTTTGAAGTGATGGTCAAATATGTTCATGAGTCAGTAAGATATTTTGGAGAAAAGCGCGCATGTTCTATGATGCGCAGCCGGCTTGGATGGTTTGTCAAAGGATTGAAATGCAGCAGTAAATTCCGTGAGTCGATAAAACGAATTTCATCAGAAGACGAAGCTATAGATCTTTTAAAAACATATATGAGATTTTTAGACTCATAAATTAGCGCACCTTCGGTGCGGACATAAGTGCCTAAAGTGAGCTAAAGTATATTAAAGTGCCTAAAGTTAAGGAATGCGCCTTCGGCGCTGCCAATTTTAACTTTTTTTACCATACTACTTTGCTTACCTTATTTCCGACTGAAGTTATAATCAAGTCCTGAATATCTATAGCACGCCGAAGGCGTACCACAACTTTAGCTCACTTTAGGCACTTTTTTACTTTATTTTTACTGTACTTCCGACCTTTATGCTTTTGCCTGAAATAAGGGTTGCCTCTGCTCTATCAGGATAAAGTGCGGTTATCTTAATCTCTCCAATTTTAAGCCCTGGAATAAAAAATTTCCGGCCGTCTTTTCCTTCAAATATGCTTTCGTTATCATATACTTCAAGTTTGTCTCCAAAGATAAGACCCGATCTTTTTCCTGAAGATATTATTATCTTGTCTTCAACACTTGAAAATACATATCCTTTCCAGGGCTGAATATTGACAGCGTCGCAGATCTTTTCGCCTATGGGAATCACTGCGTTTAATAAGGCATCTTTTAATGCAGGTATTTCATTTGTATTACCGGTCCTGAGATTATCAATATCTGTTTCATCGACCTGAATTTCGTCATCAAAACTATCATCAAAAATTTTTGCGCCGGTTTCAGTATCATAGACTTCTACAACAATTTGAAATCGAATAAAGTTATAGGTATTTTTGAACCACAGAATCCCCCTGGTTTCTTTATTTGCGCTTATATCCATAAGGCTTCCTGTGACAATTGCATTTAGACCCAGTCTTCTGCCTGTTTTTGCAAGAACGAGGTTATCAATTTGTTCTGAGGCAAGTTTCGGGAGCACGGCCATTTGATCAGGATATCCTGTATCTCCCGGTTTTATAATAAGGATGTCCGGGCATGTTTCTTCTATATTTTCGGCAAGTTTAATATGAAAGGTTTTTTCGAAGTTATTAACGGCACCAAAAGTGCTGTTTTCGAAGAAAGTTATTCCAACTTTTTTCTTTAAATCACCTGCAGGGGCTTTTATATCACAAGCTATTTTTTTTATAGCCGGCAAAAATGAGCATCCTGCAATCAGCGATGCAAAAGAAAATAAAAAGCAGACGGCAATAACGACAAGTATTTGATTAAAAGTTTTTAAATAATAAAATTTCATTTTTTTTCCTATTAACTAAGTTGAGCGATTTTTGGGGAAGAAATGTGCTGAGATCTTGATGCATAAGGGTTTGCGAAAACCGCAGGCATACCAATGGATATGTCGAGGATTTTCGCGAATCCTTGATGCGCAAGAGATCAGTGCAGATCGAGCTAAAAATAGCTCAATTTAGTTATTATATTCAAC
Source organism: Deltaproteobacteria bacterium (assembly GCA_019309665.1). Classification (GTDB taxonomy): domain Bacteria; phylum Desulfobacterota; class Desulfobacteria; order Desulfobacterales; family ETH-SRB1; genus B13-G4. The sequence goes on from JAFDFV010000113.1 coordinate 12,161, forward strand.
GGTAACTTTCGTAGTAATGCCGCCTCTTGCTGTAAAATTTCCTGAAACTTCCATCCATTTAGGATCAAGTGCTTTCGCCAGGTCATTTAATATGTTGTTGACCACATGTTCATAGAAAATACCGACATTTCTGTATTGTAACATATAAAATTTCAGAGACTTTAATTCAACAATCTTATTATTGGGTATGTATCTGATTATTATACATCCAAAATCAGGCAGCCCGGTCATCGGGCACACGGATGTAAACTCGGGTTGCTGAATTGTAATATCAATGTCTCTTATTTTATTATATTTGTAATCAATGGTTTTGAGCACATCGATTTTAACTGTGTCCGGTGTTTTTATGTTGTAATTTACCATTTTTTCAGGCTGGTTGGACATGTTGGTATCTCCCTTTGCATCGATAGGAATTAAGGGTGTGAAACTTGAGAACACTAATAAAGAATAAATTATGATCTGTCAAATACGAGTTCATCAATTACATTATTTTACTGAAAGGATGTGTTTTTTTATAGAAACTAAATAGTTATCATAATTGCAATCCATAATCGGGATTTGTGTTGCAAAATAGTGTTTACAAAATCGTACTTATTTTATATATAAAATATAATTTTGTGCCTTTAATCACTAATCCATATGCTAAATCTTACGTAAATTCAAAGGTGTTGTTATGGGAAAAAAGAATTTAATTAAATCTACCGCAAAAAAGAAAACTAAATCTGCAAAAAAGGATGAAGTAAAAAAGACTGCTAAAAAGACCGAAGTTACAGCAAAAGCCAAAACCGCGGTCAAAACAGAAACAACAGCTAAAACAAAGGCGGCGGCCAAAACTCACAGCAAAAAAACCGTTGCAGCAGCAAAAAAAAAGAAGGTCTCATTAAAGGATCTGATTTTAAAAAAGTTTGAGACCTGGAAGCCGGCTAAGGTTTTCAGAGCTGCCGTGGATGAGGAATATTTAAAGAATTATGCCTCACCTCCGATTGTTTCCGGCTTGAGTGATAAAGAAGCCAAAAGAATAAAAAAACTGTTGCTCAAGAAAAGAGACATGGCAACTATCAGGGCTGAAATAAAGAAAGAGGCGGCCGAGAAAGCCGCTGCCAAAAAGGCTGCCGCTGAGAAAG
>JAFDFV010000475.1 GCA_019309665.1 Deltaproteobacteria bacterium
GCCATAATATGGGCTGCCTTGCCGACAGCTTCCGTGGTTGCCTTGGCTGCACCCTTCCCTGCTTGTTTCAGGCTTGCAGCCGCTTCTTCCGCAGCATGGCGAGCCTTTCTCCTCAAGACAGAGGTCGTTTTTTTGCCCTGATCCGCAAGGTCATTTAATACATCCTTTGCCACATCTCCCGAACGTTGGGCTACTTTGCGAGTAGTTTCTATGAAAAGTCCCTCGATTGCCTCAAGGTCTTCCTTTGTCCGGGCAAGGTCCTTACGGACAAATTCCTTTGCCCTGTCCCCAACAGATTCTACTGCTGATGCGATCCCTTTCTGAACTCCTTCAAAAGCGCCAACAGCAACACCTTTAATTTCTTTGCCGGCCTCCTCGGCAGCTTCCACAGCGCCGGACATGACCTTTTCGGCAATTCTCTTTGCCCTGTCAGCGCTGAAACGGCCTTCTTTCACGGCTCTTTCAGTAGCATTTCTGGTAATATGTACTACGGTCTCTTTCACATCTTTACCGGACTCGATGGCCTCTTTGACCGCTTCTTTAACAGTCTGTTTGGTCAAACCTAATAGTTCCGTGCTTTTCAGCTTGATGTCAGATATAGCAGATTCAACTCTCTCTCCGATATCTTTGGGCAATGCAGCGCCTGCCTCCTTTGCCCCTTCCATGCCTTTTCTGAGACTTTGTGACAACTCCGCCTTCTCATCTTCGAGTCGTTTTTCGAGTTTCCGGAGTTCATCCCTGGTGGCTTCCACTGCCTGATCTCCGCGGCTGCGAGCGCCGGCAATGGCGCCTTCTACAGCTCCTTTTACAGTTTCTTTTGCATCTGCTTCGGCTTCCTTTAAGCCTTCCACCGCAGCAGCTACAGCATTTTTGACAACAGGCCGAAGTTCCTCAACACCGCCTCTGGTTTCGGCCACGGCAGCAGATACCGCATTCCTGACAAGCTCACGTACTTTTTCTGTGGTGATCTGCCCCGCCTCTTTGGCTTTCTTCAATTCCTCCACAATACGATCTTTCATCCGGTTTTCCGCCATGATTCGTACCTCCTTAAGATTGATGTTGGTATTTCTCAATTAAAGTTCACGCATTGGCACTCCGTTTTTCGGACACCAGGCCATAGAAAATGATGTTCGTCAATTCATCGAGATGGTACTCAATCTGCTCTTCGTTTTCCTGAACTAACCAGTTAAGCTCGAATCCCCTCAAGGCATGGCCAATGGCACTGGCTGCCAGGGGAACATTATTAAGATAAAAAACACCTTTTTTCACCCCTTCTTCAAGGATAGAGCAAATAATATCCACCTCTCGCTCGAAAAGTTCGCTGCGAATGCTCTCTGCTTTGGGCAAAACTTTTTCTATCCCATCCCGATCCAGATTTAGGATATTTATTGCCTGGCGCATGTATTGGAACTTGGCTCTGGCAAAGGCAATCACCTTATCGCCCGGCAAGACCTCTTGACCCACCGAAAATGATATTTTTTCTACTATCTCGTTTGCTTCCCGGCGGAGAACTTCCAGGTAAACACGGTCTTTACTGCCGAAGTAGTTGTATATAGTAGCCTTTGCGACGCGCGCCATACGCGCAATTTCATCCAGCGTGGTTTTCTGAAGACCATAGCGTCCAAACATCTTTTTCGCGGTATTGAGTATTGATTCCGCTTTTTCCTCTTTCACCTGCACTCCTTCCTGAATTATCCATATTAGTGCCCGAACGAAAACTGCTAATTTTCCCAATTTCTGCGTCAGTTTTAAATTTTAATCCTCAAAATACCCCATGTATTCCTGCGGTTAAAATTTGCGCCTTCCTTGAACTTGAAAAAATTTTCTAGTTTTCGTTCGGGCACTATTTTAGACTAATATCGTTTTTTAGTCTAAAAATATGCGCAAAAAATTATATTGTCAAGCAAAATTTCAAAGAACGTATTCAACAGAAATTTGAAAACTCAAAAGTAATTTGTTAACAACCTGAGGTGACGGGCACTTAAATTTAAAACGGCTGACTGTTTGAGCGTATTAGTGAGCATTAAGAAAAAAGAGGTGCTTTTGTATATTCTTGTTAAAAGGATAAACTCAAGTCATAAACTCATAATTGAATTTTCAAATTTCTGATTCAAAAGCGACTATCCCACCAATTCAATAGGAAAAAGACAGGGTTATTGCCGTAAAAGAATGTTCATTTTTTTGGGTTTTGAACTCCTTTGTCTGATGAACGTGTGCAAAGCTCATTTTAAAGCGACTGAGCATGAGCCCGACGCCCACCATGCAGTTGCCTACAAATGGCTCCTTATCAACGCTGTGACTATCCCGGAAGGTATTGCCATCAAGAAAAATGTTTCGCAGAACCCACGACCCACCCACGGCAGCAAAAACATGGATTCCAAACCGCTGGTCACTACGAAAGAAACGGGGATCCGTTTCATCAAATGCAGCATTTGTATCGGAACCAGGCCGGATAGTAAAAGTGCCGAAATCATTCGGCAGGTTCCACCCAAACCGAAGCCCCGCTCCGGCATGAGCATAGATTAAAGCATTTCCTAAACCGGCTCCCATGTGGGGAATCAAATCATACCCGAAACCACCGTCAATTTTTGACTGTCGTAATTTCCATTTGCGGTCATAGAAGACTCCCAAAACCGGCTCATCCTCAAGTTGGTTATCCCAACCATTAAGAATATCATTATTGCACAGTTCATGCACTTTTTTCTGAGTCTCCTCGGCATAGGAATGCGGCCCCACTATCCCCAGAAGAAATTCCAGGCTATCCATTTGGCGACTACTCTTGCTGTGAAACCCGATTGCATAGTAGAGTATTCCTGCATAGGGACGGTCATCCTTGACCAGGTCACTGCTTTCGGTATCTTCGGGCGTGTAAATATTTTGGCCGAGTGACATGGACACAGAATACTGAAGTCCGGGCTTGTTAACCAATGGCAACCGTTTGATTAAGGGGTAGCTCCACTGGGGTAACCGGGAATTTTCTCGGTAGTCCATCAGGTCCGGTGAAATCCAGCTTAACTTCAACCCGCTAGTGTACAAGGAGTCAGTATCATCAAGGATGTCATTTTCAAGATATAAGGTAAACGTTCTGAAATCTTTGGCTGTTTCGTCTTGAGCCATGGCCGTCAAAGGGAGTAATAGTAACAGACTAACGAGAAAAATAGATTTTAATTTCATGACAAGAAAATCGTGAACTACGTTCTTTGTACCGTTCTTTCCATCTTGCCGGAATAACGAAACAATTCACATTTATACCGGATTTCAAAATTTCCCAGGATGGACATGGTGAAGGTGTCTTGATTCACTTCACAAATATAAGCAACACCGCTGAAACTATTGCTAATATAAGACCATAACCAAATGTAGCTTCCGGGCTTACTTTATCCCATAGCAGTCCCGCGATATATCCACCCGGAAGGGCCACCAAACCTATTGCTGTATGAAATACTCCCAGTGCGGTTCCCTTTAAATGTTGCGGCGCCAAATC
>JAFDFV010000476.1 GCA_019309665.1 Deltaproteobacteria bacterium
ATCCTTTGCGAACGACTTCGAGCAATTTCGCCTTCCAGGCCTGTAAACACAAGGCCTTCGGCAAGCCCGCTGTTTAAAAATACGAGTTGGCCTTTGCCAATTAATAACCCCACAAAACCCCACACGAAATTAATTTACCTTGACGCATTTAACATTTATGAATTATTATAAAAATAAATCGATTTGGTATATTTATTTCTTGACATTTGTTTAACAATATAGTTTTACAAAAAAAGTGGGGAAAAGTGGATATCAATGGAGACTTTTGAAAAATGTTCAATTTTGTTCAAGTTCAAGGAAGGCGAAAAATTTAAATGTAGAAATACATTGAGTATTTCGAGGCTTAAAATTTGAGCCTGACGCTGACACGAAGTGAAGCTTTAGCGCTATTTGGGCAAAAGGGGCGTTTTGCAAAGGTCTCCGATGGTGATTTATGTTCAGAGGAAGCTCCTTTAATACAATTGATTTAAAGGGACGTATAATAATTCCGGCCAGATTCCGTGATGTCATAAAAGCCGGAGGTGGTGACGGAGTGATAGTTACCAGGCTGGATAAAGCCCTTTTTGCCTATACGTTTGATCAATGGAGCAAGATCGAATCCAGAGTTTTGGCAATGTCTGAAACAAGCGAGTATATGCGCCGCTTCAGGAGAGTCTTTATAGGAGCTGCCTCTGATTGTATTTGTGACAAGCAGGGCCGGATTCTGATTCCACCGGTTTTAAGGCAGTATGCGGAATTTGAAAAGGAAATCGTACTTGTTGGGCAGATAGTTCATTTTGAAATATGGTCTAAGGAAAATTACGAGCAGGAAGTAGTGCAGATGGAAGAAGACATGAAAAAGGAGGCTGTCAGCAACGAAATAGCAAAATTAGGGCTTTAACCCATATTTCTCACAAGCTGAGTTTGCTGCAGGCGCAAGGCGCAGGCCATGAAGCTGTGGTACTTTACTGCAAATGGCCTGCAACACAGCGGATGCGGTGAAATCGGCTCGCCCGAAGGGTGAACAACTCATAAAGAATTTAGTTATAAATACCATCTATAAATTGTTGTATAGTTCATAAATCAAAGCCACTAATAATTTACAATAATTCAATTAGTTGTACATTATTTTATAAGTTGTTCATGAGAAATTCGGGCTAATTCTATGTCGTACAAACACATTCCTGTAATGTTAAGCGAGGTTGTCCATTACCTTAATTGTGAGCCCGGGAAAATCTATGCGGATTGCACGCTTGGCGGTTCAGGTCATGCGAGCGCCATTTTGGAAAAAATTATTCCGGATGGGATTCTGATCGGCATAGATCAGGATATAGATGCAATAAAAAACGCAAAAAAAAAATTAAAACCATACGAGTTAAACATCCATCTCTTTCATGATAATTTTGTAAATCTTCCGAAAATTCTTTCACAATTAAAGATTACTGCTGTAGACGGCATTCTTCTAGATCTTGGAATTTCATTTCATCACCTCGACTCAAGTGGACGGGGTTTCAGCTTCAGAAAAGATGAACCGCTGGATATGCGGATGAACATTGAATCAGATACAACGGCTGAAGAGTTGATAAATACGATGGATGAAAAAAGCCTTGCTGAAATTTTTTTTAAGTATGGAGAGGAACGCTATTCACGTAAAATAGCAAAAAAAATAGTTAATGTAAGAAAGCAAAAAAAAATTAAATCCAGCAGGCAACTATCGGAAATCGTATGCAGAGCCGTTTCCGGCAAAGCATCATCCAGGAGAAGGATTCACCCTGCCACTCGAGTGTTTATGGCTGTTAGAATAGCTGTTAACAAAGAGCTGGATATGCTCAATTCATTCATGGAAACCTCCGTTGACTTGTTGAAGCCTGAAGGCAGGTTTTGCATATTATCATTTCATTCCCTGGAAGACAGAATTGTTAAAAAAAAAATAAAACTTTTGGAAGGCAGGTGCATATGCCCGCCGGCTCTGCCAAGGTGTGTTTGCAATAAGCCAAGGGTTATCCGATCTTTGACAAAAAAAGTTTTGCGGCCGACAGAAGAAGAAATTGCAGCTAATCCAATGGCGAGAAGCGCAAGGATGAGGGTCGTAGAAAAATTGA
>JAFDFV010000477.1 GCA_019309665.1 Deltaproteobacteria bacterium
GCACAGCAAAAATACTCATTCTGCCCATTGAGCGTCTGTTTTTGCGCGGTATGGCTTTTTCGTTTATTAATTCCGCAGGTGCACCGACAAGACTGCGCAGGCCAATATATTGATCCCATCCTTCCATATAATGGACAGCGCTTCTTCCCTCCTCAATGCCTTTGACTAGTGAAGAAACATCATTGCCCATAGCCGAAACAGCGCCGACACCTGATATGACAACTCTTTTCAACTGTCTAATTCCCGCCCGATAAAACGATTGTAATCGTTTTTGCCGATTACAGCCCGTCCCACAATAAAAGATGACATCATTGCGCCTACAAGACCCGGTAATACGGAACTTTGACCGGCAGCATACACATTTCGCAGGGGAAGCTTGCCAAAAAGATTAAATTGCCCGATTTTTTGTTTGACTCCATAAGCCGAACCATGAGGGGAATGCAGATGATCTCTGAATGTTAATATAGATGCAGCAGTAACTACTTTAAATGAATCACTATATTCCGGATAAGTATCGATAAGGCGTTTACTTATATTATTAATGCGTTCTTGCTTGTATTTCATATAGCCGTTTGGTCGTTTTTCTTGTTTTGAATTTTTCCAGGCTTCAACATGTTCCGGGAAAGAAACTTCAAGGGCATTCAACACCATGTATGATTTGGCATTGAGTGTTTCCGTGTTTTTCATGATTACCATTGCAGGCGGGCCTGGATTATACGGGTCTATTAATAAGTTAATGTCGGCTGTTGGGAACAGGGAAAGGATTGTTGGCTCAACCGTATCAGAAGCATCATCTGATTCCACAATTCCGTAAACAGAAAAGAAACCTGCCGATGGTTCAAAAGACTTAACTCGTTCTATAAAAGCCTTGCTCAAATGTTTCTGTGGAAGGATCTTTAAGATTTCTTGAGGATGAATTGTAAAAATACAGTGTTTACAGGAGATCTCATCTCCATTGTTCAAAACAAAGCGTCCAACATGATCATTTTTTATATCAATACATTCCTTGATAAAGCTACTGCACATAACATCAATATCAAATTCCGTAAAACGTTTTTTGAAGGCTTTGATAAAGGCATCTCCACCGTCTTTAACGCGCGACATGGACTTATACAGGTCGTAACTGACACGACTGTGGTTTGCAAACGAAATTTCTGCAGGCTTAACTCCGTGGCACATGCAGAAACCAGACAGCAATCCTTTGAGCAGACGATTGTCAGTTAAGCTGTTCAGGACTTTGTCAAGGCTTATATAATCCTCATTTATAACATTCGGAGAAAGAGTGATGTTACGCAAATCCATTGAAACCGTCTTGGAACAGACATCCCTGACCATATCAAAATAACGGTCAATAGCGGTTGTTTCTGATGGAAAATAATCCTTGAATTTTGAAATAATTGCCTGGTAACCGACCGGTAGGTCAAATACAGCCTGTTCTTTTTCGAAAACAAAACGGTTATTTTTACCCTGTGCAATATAAACCGGTCTGATATAATCATGGATCCCAAGAACGGTCAGCATATCGTGAAGAATTCCGTTCTTATAAAATCCACCGGTAAAATGAAAACCTGTATCAAAAGGAATCCCTTGTCTGTAAAACCTTGCAAGAGATCCGCCGATACGTGTATTTTTTTCAAGAAGCAGAACGGAATGGCCGTTCATGCCAAGCAAAAGAGCAAGCGTTAATCCGCTAATACCGCTTCCCACAACTATATCATCATACTTTTTCAATTTATATGGCCAGCCCTCCGTTAATGCCGATAACCTGACCGTGAATATACATATTTTCTTCGCTGCATAAAAAATTAACGACCGATGCAACATCTGCGGAACTTCCAAAACGATTAAGCGGGATAAGAGGCAGAATTTTCTCTTTTGAGAGATCTTCGGTCATATCTGTTTCAATCACTCCTGGAGCAACTACATTAACAATAATGTTTCTCTTTCCAACTTCCCTTGCCAATGCTTTTGCAGCACCAATCAACCCTGCTTTTGATGCAGAGTAGTTTACCTGACCAGCTTGACCGATTTGGCCTGAAGTGGAAGAAACCACAATGATTCGTCCCTGCTTCT
>JAFDFV010000114.1 GCA_019309665.1 Deltaproteobacteria bacterium
GATATTAATACTCTTTTTTCTTTAGGCTCACTTATGCGCGAGTTTCAGACGTTCTTAAATTTAATTGCCCGCTGCCTCTCGTTAATCTCATATTTGAGTTTTCAAATTTCTGGTTACTTAAACATTAAAGTAGAGTCAAGGCTGAGAATTTTTCCACAAATTCTACCAACTTATTTTTGACCGAGGCCTTAACTTAAAAATTTGTTGATTATGGACTTAGCCCTTTTGATGTATCCTTCTTGATGCTTGTCCGGCGGACATGTTTCTTCTTTTTTCTGAAGCGCGTTCACACGTTCTTCAGAATCGGATTTTTCAATTTCTGCTAAACGCCCAAATCGAAAAGTTGGTCCCTGAGGAGTTAATGCCACAAGGTCTTCGGGAGTTAAGGGACCCTGAAAATTAACGGGCTGCCCATTGATCGATATCAACATCTGCCCAGTGAGATCCTTTATCCAGTATTGATTCTGACTGAAAAAGATCCGGGCATGACGGTCAAGGACTGCTGGATGGTTTATACTTAAATCACAATCTGGATTTTTTCCGATGGTAACAGGAAGTTTTTTAAAAGAGCGTATGGTGGGGCCAAATTGAATGATTAGCGGAACCTGAACCTCCTGTATGGAAATCTCTTCCGCCAGCTTCGATTCGGATTGAGCCTGAGCAATAGATGGCTTCTCAACCTCGGCTATTTCCGGTTTTTGCGGCAAGCCTGGCAAAGGGGTGTCTTTGATTTCATCTTGACGTTCCACCACTTTTGTCAAAAAACTCACCTTGGGTCCGCCTTCAGCAAAAATCAAAACATCTCCATCTTTTAGATATGCTTCTTTTACTTTTTTCCCGTTTACAAACGTTCCGTTGGTACTCTGATCAATTAATTTAAAACGATTCCCTTCTCTGAAGATTTGAGCATGTCTTCGAGAGACGATTGCAACGTCTTTCGGGAATAGAACATGGCAAGAAGGATGGCGGCCAATCAAGATCGTTGATTCAGAAAACTCCTGAATTTCACCTTTCAAAGGCCCATGGATATGAACAAGTTGAACAATAATAACAGGCGCTTTCATATGTAAAGTACAGACCTCGTAAAATTTAGTTTTTTGTTACCGCTTAAACACTTTTACGACAGGATTTAGTTAGTGGCTGGACGAAAACTCAAAACACCTGAAATTATAGTTAGTTGAATGCTATTCTCAAATCGAAATTTTTAGCAATTAGCCTTTAGCTTAAAAAATCAAACAGATAACACATTCAGCTAAGAGCTAACAGCTAATGGCTAATAGCTTTTTCACAAATCTTCACATCGGCAAATGAGCTGAAACTATTACCAGCATTAAAAAAAATACTTTTCGGACAGGCACTAGCTGGCCTTCTGAGACTTTTTTATTTCCTCTAATCTTTTCAAAAGAATTTTTGCCTTTTTGATATTGTTTGCTACCTCTTTATAGTTGGAATCAACAGCCAGGACCAGTTCCCACTCCATAATGGCCTCAACCAATTGTTCTTTTCCAAAGTACGCGACACCCCGTTTGTAATGGATTTCCATGTATGTTTCTTCACTTTTTTTGATGTATTCCCGGCATGTTGGGCACTTCTTATTGTATTGGAGAGATACTTCGAATTCCTTTTTTGCTTTCAAGTAATCTTTTTTTTCAAACAAACCCTTGGCCAATTGAAAGTGCGACCTGGCAAGGTATTCAAGGCTAATTTCATCATCGGGATTTACATTTATAACTTTGTTGAATTCAGTAATAGCTTCCTGGTATTTCATTTGGTTAAAGAATTCGACACCCTGATCTCTATAGATCTCCACCTCATCTACAGTCTCTTCAGGTTCTTCTTCTACTTCCTCATCTACAGGCTCTTCAAGTTCTTCTTTTATTTCCTCATCTACAGGCTTTTCCTTCTCTTTTTTGATCTTTTGATCAAGAGGGGCCAAATCATGAGTCCTTATTTCTTCAGGCTTGATATCCTGTTTTTCTGTTAAAAATGGCGACCCCTCTATTTCAGGAACTCTGATTTTCTGCCCGACATGCGTCAGTGAGGCATCGGCTATGTTATTGTATTCAGCTATAACAGGAAACTTGCGATAATCCCCATAATAAATCATTGCTATCTTTGAAAGGCTTTCACCCGGTTTGATTATATGCTCAATATACTTTTTATATTTGACGTGTTTGCGAGGAGTGAGCATTTTAAGCGCTTTGGAATGATCCGGCCAAAAATTCAAAGCTGTTAAAAATTTACGACGGGCCGGGCGATATTTCCCCTGGTTATAGAAGTTCATGCCTTCCCGATAATATTTTTCTGCCCATTTGAGCAACTCTTTTTCCAGCCGGTCAATGCCCTTAACAGCTTCCTGATTTTTAGGGCTTACAGTAAGGGCCAGTTTGTACTGTTTATATGCCTCTGCCAGATTTCCTTTGTTTTCATACTCGGTGCCGGTTTGCAGGTATGACTGAACCAAATTTTCCTTCTTACGTTCATGGATTTTTTGGGAGAATTTTTTAAAATGTTCGGCACAGCCGCTGACCATTGTTAATAGAATGACAATCCAGATAAGCGCTATATTTTTTTTCATGATGCTGTTACTCTAATGAAAGTTTATTAAAGGTTTTGAGTCTGGAAATAAAACTCTTTATATCTCTTTTCAATATCTGGCTTCTCCTCAGAGCAAGGGGATCGGCAAAAAATGGGTTGCTCCCTCTTTTCACAGATACTGCAATTTTATAACCTAAGCGTTTACACATATCCAATACACTCTGATCATAACGTCCATAGGGAAAAGCTAAAAAAACAGTATTCTGGTTCAGCTTTTTATCAATGATCTGTTTTGACATGCTAAGTTCTTTTTCGATCCTGGACATATACGCCTCAGTATCTTCTCCTTTATTCTGTCTGGTAAGATCGCAGTGAGACATCGTGTGAGCACCTATTTCAAAACCACTTTTTTTCATCTCTCTGAGTTGATCCCATGTTATGGCGTTTTTTGAGACACCAACAAAATCGGTATATATGAAAAGGGTTGCTCTGAAGTCATATTTTTTCAGGATAGGCCAGGCAATATTATAAACCGATCTATAGCCGTCATCTATGCTAATAACCACAGACCTTTTGGGAAGAGAATTGCGATACTTTAAAAATTCATGAAGCTCTCCCAAGCTGATAACTCTATAACCATTTTCCTTTAAATACTTCATTTGTTGATCGAAAACGCGGGCAGGGAGGCAAAGGGGAGAGTCGCAATTATCAGCAAAACGATGATATGAAAGAATAGGCACCACCTGGAATCCGTCAACTGTAAGCCCCCCCTTATTTTTCTCTTTGAGAGGAATAACAATGACCTCGCCTTTTTTAAAAGCAACGTTTTCATTAGCGTCTTCTATCACCCACGACCTTTTTTTATCCCCCAAAAACATCTCAGCCAGCATAGTAGGTGTTTTTTTCTTTTTAAGTCTGTAAACAACATATTCTTCTGATCGAAAAAGCATAGATTTTCTATCAAAGAGAGGAGTTGCGCAAGAGGAAACGAAAAAGAATCCTCCTGCAATTATAAGCAGAGTGATTGTTAAATGTTTAAATCTGTTAAATATTTGGTTTAACATAGGTTAATTATCATTTTCATGAAAATATATTTTTCTAAAAATTCAAAAACAGATATAATGCCTGAACGAAAACCCATGGTTATGAGTCGTCGAAGCAATCCCCCTATTTTCATTTAAGCACTATAATAATATAAAAAAAAAATCAAGAAGAATGGTTTTCGTCTCATTCCTTGCATTGATGATACATAAGAAAAGAAGATACTTGACAATTTTTCATTATTACAATAATTTTATTTAAAGTACTTAGTGTCTTTGCGGCTGAACTATTACCTAATTTCTATAACCTAAATTGAGCGATTTTTTACTCGACTTGCACCAATCTCTTGCGCATCAAGAACTTGTGAAAAGTCTCGACATATTCATTGGTATGACTACGCTTTTCGTCCAGCCTGTGCGGGACTGCATCAAGATCTTAGCACATTTCTTCGCAAAAAATCGTTCAACTTAGTTAATTCAGCAAATATTATAGTGGACAAGATTCTTTAAATGAAGTTGCTTCAGAAAAACAGAAACCGTTTAATCTTGTGTCTTGTAGTCTGGTGGATATGTATTGCTGTTTTTTATATGATTACTTCAATCAAGATCAGCCTGGTAAGGAAGTCTATCAATCAATCCGGAGTAAAAATGGCCGGAGTGTTTTCTAGTCGTGCCGGTTTACCTTTGTTAGAACTGGACATGCCGACTCTGAGTGCATTGCTTAGTGAAGCTGCCGGCAATTCGGATATAGTTTATGCAGCTATTATTGATCATAAAAACAATATTATAGCTTACACCAATGTTGAATTGATAATGTCTACAATGAATGAAAGGGCTCGCACTGTTGATCAAGTTTCTTTTTGGGAAGGGAATTCATCCGACTACAAAAGGATTGTTAACTTTTCTTCAGATGCGACTTATGCAGGGACAAAGATTGGCGAAATATATCTGGCCATTTCAGCCGCTGAAATTGACAAATTTGAAAAGCGCTTTGGTTTTGTTGCACTTTCAAGCTTTACTATAATGTTGCTTGTGATAATTGTGTTATATTTCAAAGAGCTTAGGTCTATAGTTAGCAAACTGAGAGCTGCTTATAGATCACAAGCAGGGAGCAGGGGTGTTTTTGCGGGAACAACCTGTATTACATGCCCTCTGTGTGGAACAAACAAACCTTTTTCCCAAGAAATTTTTAATTGTATAAACCTGAACAGATTTAGGATTATCCGGTCAACAAATAGTGAACTAAAGCCCGAAGGGTTTGATAAATCTAAAGATATCTTCTTATCGGAAATCGCTAAAAGAAAAGACCTGGGTTGGTTGAAACGTCAAGTAATTGTCCGGTGCATAGAAATTATTAAGAAACTGGCTGCTTAGCCTTTGATAGAGAGAGGTTCCCATGGCGTCTGTTCGCGAAATTGCCTCATCAACCATGTTATGGGTGAAAGAGTTACCAACGAACATTTTCAAGAAGACTACTAGTAAATTACTTGAGATAGAATTTGTTCGACGTAATAGAAATAGCATAGTTATATGTCTTATCATTTGGCTCATAGCCTCTGTAACCGGCTATTTAATTTTAAATAGCAGTGTAAAACGTCTGAATAATGATTTTTATCAATACGGATTGTCGGTGACCCAAAAGCTTGCCTCTAAGATTGGCCCGTCTCTTTTAGAAAAGAATATGTTGTCTCTGAATGTGGCAATTGGCGAGGTTGAAGGTAGTAATAACTTGATATTCGTATCGATTCTGAATCATGAAAACAAGTTGGTGGCTCATAGCGATTCTGAAATGATAAATGAGATATCTATTCCCATAAAGAATGGAAGATATATAGATACTATTAAAGGGATTTCTATCGAAGCAAAGTCTTTACCTGACAATGAAAAAATTGCCGGCTTTTCAACAATTATCACTTTTTCCGGAACAAATATCGGCAAAGTGTATTTGATATTTTCTTCAACCCAATTATACAGCTCCATAAGTAAATACAAAGCTCTCTTTGTCTATGCGATACTCTTTAGTGTTTTATTGTTTTCAGCGATTATGGCGGTGATAGATCGTATTTCTAAGACAAAAGCATTAAAGATTCAAAAAGAATCTGAAGGTATAACTCGAATCGGCCCTTATATATTGCAAAAGAAAATAGCGCAAGGAGGAATGGCCGAGTTATTTGTGGCAGACTATGTGCGCGAGGATGGTTTTCGAAGGATTGTAGCCATAAAAAAAATACTGCCTCATCTTATTGAAAATTCAGAGTTTATTAGAATGTTTATCCGAGAGGCCAGACTAGCCGCATTATTGCAACACCCAAACATTGTTCAGATAAATGATTTTGGCAAGTTTCAGAATATTTACTTTATCGCTATGGAATATGTCCGCGGCAAAAATCTGGCGGAAATCACGGCAGTGGCAAAAAATGGCCTCCCTGTTGATCAGTCGGTTTTTATTGTTTCACAGATCAGTAGAGGTTTGCAGTACTCGCATTCTAAACTAGATGACAAGACCGGAAAACCTCTGAACATTGTTCATCGAGATATTAGTCCTCAGAATATCCTTGTCTCATTTCAAGGAGAGGTCAAGATAAGCGATTTCGGAATCTCAAAAGCCAGATCTGAGCCAAGTTTAACTCTGGCTGGTGTCATTAAAGGTAAACTTTCCTACATGTCTCCGGAACAGGCATTGGGGCAATCTGTCGATCATAGAGCTGACATATATGCGTTGGGTATTGTCTTTTATGAAATATTATCAGGAAAAAAATTATATCAATTTGGCAGTGAGATAGAAGCCATCAGGTTCATTCCGGAAAAAGAGTGCACGGGAACTTCATGACGATTTAATACACCTCAAAACGAAATTAAACATCACTTATGACAGGTCAAATCTTGCGGACTTTATGGAGAAGCACTTCAAGAAATAGAAAATATTGGCATCCTTCAAAATAGGTCAAAAGTAGTTCACACTTTTTTAAATTTGTACGAGTACACAAAAAATTACAAGTGCCTAAAGTGAGCTAAAGTGCCTAAAATGCCTAAAGTTAAGGATTGCGCCTTCGGCGCTGCCAATTTTATATGAATTAATGGAGCGAAGCGACTCCTTAACTTTAGGCACTTTAACATACTTTAGCTCACTTTAGGCACTTCATGTTTCCGGTCGAAGCTGGAATCACCTCTAAAAAGTGTAAACCGGCAAATGCAGGATGCCAAAATATTCATGGAGAAATTTAGAGTGAATAATATCAAAATGCCATCTTTGCTACCTTATCTTGAGCTTGCCGATACGAAGTTCCGATTGAATTTTTCTTTGATCTCTCAAGATGGTTC
>JAFDFV010000478.1 GCA_019309665.1 Deltaproteobacteria bacterium
GGTCAATCTCTCTGTGTTCAGTAAGTCGTCAAGATTTATTGTTGGTTCACTGTCTTTACGTTCTTTGATGATTCCGGCCAGGTAAACATGCTCAAGAATATCTTTCGCTTTCTCTGTCCGTTCCCACTCATCAAAGGGGATAATTGCCGCCGCCCTATTACCTTGTGCATCAGTAATAAATTGTATTTTTTGAAATATTTCGACCTGTGCGGGTAGCATTTACTGTGTTTTGTCAATAAGTTGATTGCTATGAAGGATCTGTCGTAGTGGCGGCTTTACACTGCCTGCCGAGTCGATTCGGGCGGGGTAAACCCGCCCCTACCTCCCTATCCCGATGTTAAAGCTCAATATTTCCTTTCCATCCACCGCATGTCTTTGGGGTGAACATAACTCTCCCACCTTTGTCTTAATATCAAAAATTACAACATATCCTTCATTAACCTGCTCGGTTAAAAGATATTTCCCGCACAGTTGATCAATTGCTTTGTTTAAGGCGCGATCTCCATGTGAGCGGTTTATCTTGGTCTCGATAATGTATTTATGGCCATGGTAGATCAAAAGAATATCCATTCTTCCTAATCCGCTTGGCACCTCGTAACGAAGCTCCCCTTTTCTGCCCTCTACAAACTGGTACAACCAGGCAGTCAACAGAAACTGTCCTGTCTTCTCATATGGCTTCTGGCTCTTATAAAAGGCGTTTACGCCTATCTGTATAATATATTCCTCAAAATCAGAAAGGATGGCTTCCATATTTAAAAAACCATCAGAAGTAAAATAGGCCTTAAGGGAAGTATCTGCGATTGCCCCGGATTCTTGAAAAAAAGCCTTTAAGAATCGTCTCTTGTATATAGCGTTGGCTACAACAGCTTTATCATTTTCCTCCTTGATTAGACCATATTGTTCCAGCCAGGATTGATCCTCATCATCGGGGTTGTAGTCCACCCCGTTGAATATGATCCTGACAAAGGTTTCTTTGTACAATTTTGCTTTTTCAAGAAGATTATCGAAGTGGCTGTTTCTTTCCTTCAGGAGATATCTTATTCCCTTTTCTACATCTTGTGCGTTTATTGGGTTCGTGGTTTCCGGTTTTATGTCAACAGTCAGAATGGTGCCTATGCGGTTTACCAGCCAGGGCTGGCCGGCCGTTTCCTCATGGACTTTTTTTATAGCTTCGTCCGTAAATGGCTGGTTTGTTTCTTCAGTATATTGGGCATAAAGGTCACGGACATTCTTTAGTGTGAAGGGTGGAAGTTTTACCTGGTCGGCGATATTAAAGGGGGATACACCGCCTACAATCAGCTTAGTGATGTTGCGTATTCCAACTAAACCCACGGAGTATAGGGCCTTGTCTGTGCGTTTCTTGTATTTTTGATACAGCTCTCTTAAAGTGGTCAGAAAATTTTCGAGTTCACCAATCGGTATCCCATCAAATTCATCAATAATTATGATTATTTTCTTTGGTGGGATGACCTTGTTCAGTTTTTCAAACAATTTTCGGAAAGATATATGATCGGTCACGCCATGACTGTTTAAAAGCTCACGCACAGGCTCAATATTTTTACAATGAACGTCCTGCAATCTGTTCAGAAGTTGTTCGAAGATTTCCTCCTCGATCAGGTTGTAAACGGTCACTTTTTCCAACTGTTTGTAGTCCTGGAAACTAAGAAGGATGGCCACGTAGGCAGGGTCTTTTTCCAGCT
This sequence comes from Deltaproteobacteria bacterium, assembly GCA_019309665.1. Classification (GTDB taxonomy): domain Bacteria; phylum Desulfobacterota; class Desulfobacteria; order Desulfobacterales; family ETH-SRB1; genus B13-G4. Next base: position 1,701 of record JAFDFV010000478.1, read on the forward strand.
TGTGGCAAAAACCTTCAAAAAAGGTGGTCTTGCCGCTCTGCCTCGGAGCAAATATTGAAAAGTATCTCCCCAGGTCAACCATGGTTTTAATATCCTGATTGTCTGTATTGGTAACGTTCTCCAGGGGAACATAATAGGATGCACTTGGATCAACTATCCCTGACTTTTCAAAGTACAGTTTTGGTTTTTTATAATTCATTTTTCTCTTGTTTTTTTTCTTTCGACGAGTTGATTATGCTTCTGAGCTAAATTAGTTATTTAATAAAATTGTATAATATTGCAAGAAATATCTTACTATGATAATAATTACAAATTGCAAGTGAGCTAAAGTTAAGGTATTCTATTTAGTTTAAAGCTG
>JAFDFV010000115.1 GCA_019309665.1 Deltaproteobacteria bacterium
CAATCGGAAACCAGGTAAAATCATTATCTTCATGTATCCTTTTAGAAGTGGTTAACAATGAGAGAATACCCATCAAAATAAGAAAACCATCCCGCGCCCAGTCCTGCACTGCCCGGTGAATTCCGAGTGTGTTTATTTCACCCCAATCTACGATTCCGCTAATGAGCACTGATACGACAACGCCGCCGAGAAAAATGAAATTGTGTGTCCCCACTAATTTCAATGGTTCTTTTTCTCCCTCTTCCACAGGGGCAGAAGTCAAGCCTTCTTTTTTATAATGATATGTATCGAGGACAAAATAAATTGTCAGCAAGATACCGGCTGTTACAAGCATATGCGGCATTATCTTCATTGTCCAGAAAAAGGAGACCCCGTGAAGAAATCCCAAGAAAAGGGGTGGATCACCAAGCGGAGTCAATGAACCCCCTATGTTTGCAACCAGAAAGATGAAAAAAACCACCATAAAGGCTCTGTTTTTCCGATAGTTATTCGCTTTTAAGAATGGACGGATCATCAGCATGGCAGCCCCTGTAGTACCCATCCATGAAGCAAGCACTGTGCCGATAAGTATCATAATAGTATTTAATATAGGCGTACCACGCAGTGTGCCTTTAAGCAGAATACCGCCGGAAACAGTGTAAAGCGCCCAAAGAAGGATAATAAAAGGCACGTAGTCGGCAAGAATGATATGAAGAATCTCATGCACGGCAACGCCTTTAAAAGCAATCAAAAACGGAATGCCCAGACACGCCGCCCAAAAAGCTGAAACCTTGCCAAAATGGTGGTGCCAGAATTTTGACCACCATGACCTGCATCTCCATGTCCGGTTTCTGCAACAGCATGCTCTGCTCCGTGAGTAAAGCCATGTTCTGTGTCATGAGTTGACGCAACCCCTTGATCTGTGGCCATGACTGGAACCCAAAACGCAAAAATACTTAGCAAGAAAATTATAGCTATCCATTTTCCAAGTCTCATATACCTGTTACCTCCTCAAAATATAAAACCATTGCAAAAACGCTCCCCTTATCAAACCCCGTTAATTTTCAAGGGGATACAAGCCTCTTCGTTAGATACAGATAAGGCATACAGAATGGTGTTTAATTATTGCACATAATATTATCTAATAATATAAATATGTTCTTGAAAACCGGTTAACAAGTGTCCAAAAAACAGACATTTTTTGTATTCACGCTGTTTGTTATTCAGGAGCTTTATTGTAAGCAAAACAACATAAAATCGTACAGCAATGCGTTCTGCATACCTCGGCATGAATATTGCTTACTAAAATAAATGGTAGAGTTTAAAGCTATTCCTGTAGCGCAAAAAAATATAGACAAATATTGTCAAAAAAATGAATAAAGTAATTAATTGCTCTCTTAGCTTCTTTCACAATCTCAACCATATAGACTTTCAGATAAATAATTTCACTGCGTTATCAGTCGTCGACGTATAACTAATACGCCTTTCTCCTTCTAGCCTTGTGAAATTAATTATCTGAAAGTCTATAGGCTCACGGAAAAGCGTCTCTTTTAATATTACTCTTTTTGTATCCCCTATCCGCCTTTCATAATTATTACCACAAACATTCTTGATCTTTTTTCCTAAGCATTACTAAGCACCTTATTGAAAAATTTACTTATCAAAAAGGATGCCTGACTGTCAAGCCAAATCAGCTTGATAGCTGGACTATTTTTCACTTGACAAATCGGATAGTTTATTGTAAACTTTTAAAGTTTTAAAAAACTTCAACGCTGTACTCAAATAAACAAAACTAAAGTTTATGAAACCTGCTATTTTTTTAAGCAATATTTTGGCAAAATGCCCCATACCCTCACGGAAGGTTATTATCCCGATGGATCAATACATGGGAAGCTATGTGTTTATAAAAACAAAAAGGGGTATTTGCGACAACAGGAAAACAATTTTATTGTTTTAAGCAAACGGTTATAGCTAACTGGAAGGGACAAATTTCATGGGACCCATATTAAGTGCGATGGTGGCAATGGGTGGCATTGGCTTGGTACTGAGTATTGTACTGGGAATTGCGTCAAAAGTCTTTTATGTGTATGTTGATCCAAAGGTTGTTGCGGTAGATGAATGCCTTCCCGGCGCAAACTGTGGAGGTTGCGGCTATGCCGGTTGCAGCGATTGTGCTGTTGCTATGGTGGCAGGCGGAGCACCGCCTAATTCCTGTGTGGTCGGTGGAGATGATGTAGCAGAGGCGGTTGCCGCTGTTCTCGGAGTATCCGCTGCCGCGGCTGAAAGGGATGTAGCCAATATATTTTGCAAGGGCACTCATAGCGCTGCAGAACGAAAATATAATTACGACGGCGTATCGGATTGTCGGGCGGCTGTTCTGCTTTCAGGCGGAGACAAAACCTGTTCTTATGGCTGCCTTGGTCTTGGCACCTGTGTTACAAATTGTCCGTTCGGCGCCTTAATAATGGGAGAAGATGGCCTGCCTTTAGTAAATAAAGATCTCTGCACGGGGTGCGGTACATGTGTAGATATCTGTCCTCGACATATTCCCAAGTTGATAAAAGAATCACAAAAAGTTGCAACTCTTTGCAGTTCTCATGACGGCGGAAAAATTGTAAAGGCAATATGCAGCGTTGGCTGTCTGGGCTGTGGGAAATGTAAAAAAGCATGCCCGGAACAGGCTATAATAATTGATAAATTCTTGGCGATCGTTGACGGTGAGAAATGCACGGGGTGTGGCGAGTGTTTTGAAAAATGTCCAACCGGAATTATTCAGAGCTTGGTAGTCACTTAACAAATGGAGAAAAACAACCATGAAGATGCTCATAGCCATAGATAATTCAGATTATGCAATAAAAGTTGTCAATTATGTGGCTTCTGCTGTTAAGCCCGCAGTAAAAATAACCTTGTTTAGTGTAGTGCCGACGATGTCTTCAAATCTGGAAAAAATGGAAAAAGACCTCCAGCAGCCTTTATTCTCAGAAAAGGTTGTTGAACTGAGATGGATGGTCGATAAAGAAAAAAAGAAGGCGGAATCAAGAATAGAGGAATGTCTGACCATTTTAAGGAATGCAGGATTTTCTGACGACACTTTTGAAGTTAAAATGCAAGAAAAAGTTGTTGGTATTGCCAGGGATATCATAGCAGAGACAGAAAAAGGGAAATATGACACAATTGTGGTGGGACGGAGAGGATTGTCCGCCACCGCTTCCTTTGTATTAGGAAGCGTATCCAATAAAATCGTACAGAATATAAAAAATTGTTCTGTCTGGATAGTTGAATAAAAGGATAAAGGATAGAATATGAAATCTAACAAAGAACTTCAGATAGCTTACGTCCTGGCTATTATTTTGTTGGTTGTGGGTGTTCTAAGTTATAGCGCTTTTTCTGCAAAAACTCCGGATCAACCGGTCAGATTAATGTTTAAATGTGTTGCGGGAAAGGTTTTATTTGATCACAAGACACATACAGCAGAATCAGGTTACAGCATCTCATGCAGCGACTGTCATCATAATCTCGAAGAGGGTGAAACAAAACCCCAGGCTTGCGGAGAATGTCATGAAGCTAAGAGCCAGGACGAAGATATGCCCAACAGGTCTGATGCATTTCATTCACAATGTATTGATTGTCATAAGGAAGGCGGAGCTGGTCCTGAAAAATGCGCATCATGCCATGTAATGTAAAAACAGATAGTTTATTTACTAACGCGTCCGCTTCTTCGTCTAATACTAATATTATCTGACAAACAAGCCTGACTGGCATTAATATCATTCAGGCGAAGCAAGCGAGTTAAGAGCTAAGAAAGGTTAGACTATGATAAAAAGATCTTTTATCGGTTTGGCAAAACCAAAACTTGAATACGGATCTCTTGAAGATACGCCTTCTCTTAAACAAATTCCGACCTCAAAAGAGATTACCCTTTTATCTAAATGTCCTTTTGACAAAAAAAATCTGTTATTTAAGAAAAAAGAAACTGTTAAGACCGGCCAGAAGCTTTTACTCTACAAGGAAAGAGATGAATATGTTGTTTCAAGTGTTACAGGACAAGTATCATCAATTTCCTCTTATACAGGTGACTTTGGTCGATCTTATACTGCCATCACGATAGTAGTTGCTGATGATGAAGAAATAGATGATGAGTTCAAGGATATCTCAAAGGATTCTTCTCTTGAAACCATCAAAAATTTTCTTGCATTTGCTCCGGGCAATCCTCCGGTTAAGTTGTTTTCCGACAAAGACAAATCTATAAATACAATCGTTGTTTGTTGTGCTGACAGCGATCTATTAATAACAACAAACCGGTATGTTGTTAAATCCGATATTGATGCAATAAAAAATGGAATAAGTATCCTGAAAACAGCAACCGGAATTAATGATATTATAATGGTAGCTTCACAAAGCCAGATGCATGCACTCTCCACAACCGGTGAAAAAGTAAATCAGGTTAATGATACATATCCGTCCGCTCTCCCGCATCTTATTATGAAAAATATTCTGGGCAAGACGGTGCCGGCAGGGAAAAACCCTGAAGATATCGGGGTATGTTTTATCAGTGCTGAAGCAGTTGCATCTATCGGAAATGCTTTTAACAGCAACCAAATACCTGTAACAAAAATCATTACACTTGTTAATAAAGATGGTTCTAAAGCACTTGTATCGGCCAGAATAGGAACACCGGCAAGTGATATATTCAAGGCTTTTAATATTACTTTGAACGAAAATGACAGAATAATATTCGGCGGCCCTATGACAGGCTCATCGGTCTATTCAGAGGATCATCCGGTTCAGCCCGACACTGATGCAATTATTATTCAGGATAGTGATGACATACAATTTATTTCAGATTACCCCTGCACAAACTGCGGTGACTGCATAAGGGTTTGCCCTGCAAATATTCAAATCAATTTGCTTGTCCGGTTTCTTGAAGCAGGACAATATGAAGAAGCAGCGGATCAGTACGATCTGTATTCATGCATTGAATGCGGTCTTTGCAGTTATGTTTGTGTATCTGGAATGCCGATATTCCAGTATATAAGGTCGGCAAAATATGAGCTTGACAGGGCAAATACAGCGGAGGCAACTAATAATGGTTGATAATAACAGATTCATAGTTTCTCATGCCCCTTTCCGGCATGATGGGAGCAGAATATCTACACGAAATTATAATATAGCGCTTGCGGCTCTCCCGGCAATACTGCTTGGCATTATTTACTATGGCATGCCGGCTGTCGGCGTTATATCACTTTCCATCTCCTCGGCAATTATCTGGGAATTTATATTTTGTCGTGCAACAAAAAGTTCAATAACCATTGGAGACGGTAATGCAGCCATTATCGGCATGATATTAGGCATGCTTTTGCCTGCAACAGCGCCTTGGTGGTTTGTAATAATAGGAACATTTGTTGCCGTTATTATTGGAAAACAAATTTACGGTGGAATCGGAGCTAATCCTTTCAACCCAGTAGTTGTTGCGATTGCCGTTCTGATGATATCGTGGAAAGATATCTTTGATTTTAACGAAGCGCTTATAAATTATGATTTTGATTTTGCCATGGTATATCCCCTTTCCGCTCTGAAACATTTTGGAGTATCTGCTGTTGATTCATTCAGCATGGGTGATCTTTTAATGGGCAAACAGTCAGGTGGAATTGGTTCAACCTTTGGTCTTGGCCTCATTGCCGGTGGAATTTATCTCATTATTAGAGGAATCATCAGGTGGGAAATTGCTTTTTCCTTTTTAGCCGGCATCTTTATAACCGCTCTGCTGTTTAACATGACCGATTCCGCGCGTTATGCTGGTCCGGTTATCCATCTTTTTGCCGGCTATACTTTGATTGGCGCCTTTTTTCTTGCAACTGAGGATTCTTCTTCGCCTGTCAATTTTATTCCCATGCTTATTTACGGCGCCGGCACGGGTTTTTTGACCGTACTCATCAGAAATATCGGTGTTTATGTTGATGGCGTGATCTTTGCGATCCTGATTATGAACCTTGTAAATCCGCTTTTAGATAAAATCAGACCAAAAGCGATTGGAAGGGTAGCTTAAAATGCGTGAAATAATAAAAATGATCGTGGTTCTGACTGTACTTAGCTGTTTCTCAGGAGGCCTTCTTGCGGCAATCCGCGGAGGAACTAAAGATAAAATCGAATACCAGCAGTTAGTCTTTGTTAAAGGGCCTGCAATAAGGACTATTCTTGAGGGATGTTCCAATGATCCTATTGTTGACCGCTTTAAAATCAAAGACGGCGATATTGAAAGAAGCTTTTTTGTGGGTGTATTTGACGGTAAAGCCGACACTGTGGCATTTGAAAGCTTTGGAAAGGGATTTGGCGGTGATATCGGCCTTATGGTTGGTGTAAACGTAAATGATGACAAAATTATCAATATAGGTGTAACTACCCACAGTGAAACGCCAGGTGTTGGTTCCAAAGCAAAATCAGATTCTAAATTATCAAATCAATTCAAAGGGTTTGGTTTGATTAAATCCTTTAAGGTCAAACCGGATGGCGGAGAAATCGACGCCATATCCGGAGCCACTGTTACTTCGCGCGGAGTTTGTGGTGGCATAACGGAAGCTGGTAATATTTATAAACGCTTAAAATCTCAAATCACTGAAAAAATAAAAAAATTTAGTTAGGGAGTAAAAGATGGCTAAGTCTATCACTCAGGAATTTGTCAAAGGTCTGTGGGATGAAATACCACCATTCAGGCTTGTACTTGGCCTTTGTCCCATACTTGCTGTTACTAAATCTGTTGAAAACGGACTTTCACAAGTAAGAATAGCCTGTTTTATTGTTATCATAGCAACATTTGTTATCGTTGTAGAACTTCTTATGCAGGCATATACATATGCGCTTTTTTTAAAGCTAGGAATTTTCATACCGCTTATTGTAGTTAACTGCATTCTGCTTGGACGAGCAGAGGCATTTGCATACAAAAACGGCGTTATTGCTTCAATAGCGGACGGGCTTGGAATAGGTGTTGGGAATACAATTTCCCTGGTTGCTCTTGGCGCTTTACGGGAAGTATTTGGCAGCGGCACATTTTACGGAATGTCTGTATTTGGGCCATCTTTTCAGCCTTTTACATTCATGGTCGAGGCGCCGGGCGCTTTTGTGTGTCTTGGGCTTATGCTATGTATGATGAATCTTGCA
>JAFDFV010000479.1 GCA_019309665.1 Deltaproteobacteria bacterium
ACTGCTGCTGCTAAATGAAAAACAATATCACAGGTGCCTGTCAGTTCGAGCATTGTATTATGGTTTAGAATTGTATCAATATGGATGAATAGTTTGTTTTTGAAACGTTCATTTTCCTTAAGTTCTTTTATATTATATAGAGACCCGGTTGAAAGGTCGTCAATAATATATACTTCATCTCCTCTTTCAAGATACGCTTCAGCAAGATGAGATCCAATAAAACCTGCGCCACCTGTGATAAGAACTCTCATAAATATATCTCCTTGTAAAAAATAGGTAACCGTTCACAGTTGTCGGTTCACGGTTCACGGTTAGAGAGCGATGAAGTCAGAAAACACCGTAACCTCACATAAAATATAAACTTTACTTCTCACACTTGCCTGCCGCCGGCAGGACTGAATCTCTGGCTTCTTGTCAGCCCTTGGCTTATACGTTTTGATCAACAGTTAACCGTGAACCGACAACCTGAGTAGTTACATATATTATAATAATTAGTTAGGCAATCTTAATTTTGTACATCACAGAAGTATTGCCAAAAGGAAAATTTCAATGTAAATTTTAGTTTTTTGTTGAACCGTGAACCGTGAACCGTGAACCTGAGTAGTTACTATAATGTTTTTTAACGATATCCCAGTATTATATTTTATCATTTTTTTGTCATTTTTTTTATGTCTGGCATTAACACCGGTTGTCAGGCTTGTTGCGATTAAAAAAGGGTGGATTGCTTATCCCACAAAAGATCGCTGGCATAAGAAGCCGACCGCTCTTTTGGGTGGTGTTGCCATATACCTTGGCGTAGCAATACCACTTTTTTTTATTGCTGATTTTTCCTCAATTCTACCCCACATTATGAGAACATCGGACCACATAGCTTTGCCTTCAATTGGTGCGGTTATCTGGATCGGGATGACCCTTCTTTTTTTTCTTGGATTAATAGATGATTTTATTCATATTAAACCTCAGACAAAACTGGTGGGACAGATACTTGTAGCTTCAATGGTTACTTTTTTAGGATTTCGTCTTCACTGGTTTTCATCCCTTACTGTGGATACTACTTTAACTATAGTGTGGATCGTTGGTATAATAAATGCTTTTAATCTGATTGATAATATGGACGGCCTTTGTGCGGGTGTTGGCTTTATTGCCGCTTCTTATCTGGCATTATTATATACGGGGATACTGCCGGAAGCTGCTCTTGTATCTGTAATAATTGCAGGGGCATTGGCTGCTTTTCTGTTTTACAACTTTAATCCCGCATCAATTTTCATGGGAGACTGTGGAAGTCTTTTTATTGGCTTTATATTATCTATGCTGTGTCTTTACTATCCGGAAGCAGGCGCAACCAATGTAATGTCATTATATGCTGTTCCAATAATGATTCTCATGGTTCCTATCTTAGACACTTCCATGGTTACATTAATTAGAATCTTGAGCGGCCGCAAGGCTTCTGTGGGAGGAAAGGATCATACATCACATCGTCTGGTTATCATGGGGCTAAGTGAAAAAGGTGCAGTGCTGTTCTTATATGGAATCGGCGCGATATCAGGCATGGCAGCATTGTTTGTAAGCAAAAGCGATACATTAACATCTCCGGCAGTAATTATTCCGCTGGCTCTGTCAATTATTTTGATGGGAATTTACCTGTCCCAGATTCGCATATATCCTGAAAAGGAATTTTCAGCTTTACGTGGAAAATCTTATACTCCTGTATTAATAGAGTTGACCTATAAGCGGCAGCTTATGCTGGTAATTCTTGATTTCTGTTTGATAGCATTTGCATATTATCTTTCTTACCGTTTACGTTTTGATTCCAATGAGTTTTCTGTTTATTTCAAAGTATTCCTGGATTCGCTTCCGGCAGTAATCGCGTGCAAGTTTGTGGCTTTTTTTGTTATTGGAATTTACAGGGGGGTCTGGGGTTATTTGAGTACTAATGATATTTTAGTATATTTAAAGGCTTCTTGTTTAGCTACTATTCTCTCCATTGTTACAGTAACATATATTTACAGATTTGAAGCTTTTTCTAAAGGAATTTTTGTAATAGACTGGTTTTTAAC